>DUNV01000102.1 GCA_012839215.1 Bacillota bacterium | reverse complement strand
ATTACGCTGAATGGCGGCACGCTGGCGTCTGGAAATAGAAAAGGTGGGTGTTCTGGAAAACCTTATAGATTATTAAAGCGGATCCTTATTGGCGAAAGGGGGGATGAAAATGAAGAAAATTGAGGTTTCAGAAAAAACCTTACTTGCCTTGGAGGCCCTTTTAAAAGAGGGGGACGACATGGACAAACTAATTAATCGCCTGGTCATGGCGGCAAGGGCCTCCGGATTGTTCCACCAAAAAAAGTAAACCAAAGGGGGATAAATGTGAAAACGATCGAGGTTTCGGAAAAAACCTATCTGGCCTTGGAAGCCCTCCTAAAAGAGGGGGACGATATGGACAAACTAATTAATCGCCTGGTCATGGCGGCGAGGGCCTCCGGATTGTTTCATCAAAAAAAATAAACTAGACGAGGAGTGAATAAGAAGATGTCTGAACGCACGTTAATTTCCTCATTTGTTATTCCCAAGGAAACGGCCAAAGCATTTGTCGTTCGCAAGGGACAGGTGTTACGGGTTATTTGCCATGAAGGGCCACAGACTGCTGATTTTAATGCCTGGGTCTTGGATAATTACGATGAATATTTTTCTGCCGGCCGCACCCGTTTTTTCACAGGGGTTCACCCGCGCAAAGGGGATTATCTTTATACGAATCCCGGCCGTGATCGGGTTATGTGGGAAATTATCGAAGATACTGTAAAGCATACGATCAGCGAAAGTGGTGCTACGGCCCATGATTTGCTCTTTCCGAGGTGCAGTAAGATTGTTTTTGAGGAACCTTTTGGAATCAAGGATCACGGCAGCTGCCAGGATAGTTTTGCCGCGGCAGTTGCTCCTTTCGGGTTGGGCCCAGACCGTGTCCACGATACCTTAAATATTTTCATGAAAACCGGCGTGGATTCGGCGGGTAATATTTTTATCGAGCCCCCCGATGCCGTTACCGGTGATTATTGCGATCTGCTTTGCATGATCGATTCCCTGGTAGCTATTTCTGCCTGCCCGGCAGGAGATGTCCATGCTACCAATGGCTACGAGAACAAACCCTTAAAAATTGAAATTTACGAATAGATTATTTTTCCAGGGGAGGTATTTGCTTTGAAGAATAAAGTAAATGTTTCCAGGGATATTCCCAAACCGCTGGCCCATTATGCTGTCGCCCGCCGGGCAGGGCAGTTCCTCTTCCTTGCCGGGATTGTGGCAGCCGATCCAAAGCGCGGCATAGTAATCAATAGTTATCGTGATCTGGAGGATGAGGCTGGCAAGGCACTAGAAACTGGCGATATGTCTATCGATTGCCAGGAAGGGCGCGTCGCGGCCCAGACGTGGTATATTTTTTCCACGTTGAAAAGAATTCTTGAGGAAAATGCGACCTCATTGGATAACGTTCTAAAGCTAACCACCTATATGAAGGATGTATCCCAGTTTCCGGCTTATGTAAGGGTTAGGACAATGTTTTTCCCGGAAAATCCGCCGGCAAGTACTGTTGTGGAGATTAAGAGACTTCTTCCAACTGACGAATCCCTACTGGAGGTCGAAGCAGTAGCCTATATTCCGGAAGGTAGCTAGTCCAAAATTAATCACCCGGCGGCTGGCGGAAAAGGCAGGCCGCTAGCCGCCAGGCTCTCTTTTGTAAAAATGGTTATTTCAAAAGGGGAATATTTATGGCCAATCTTTTAAGAATGACCGATATTTCTAAAACATTCGGGGGGATTCATGCTCTTCGCAATGTTGATTTTGAACTAAATAAAGGCGAGGTCCATGCCCTTCTGGGCGAAAACGGGGCAGGAAAATCCACCTTAATCAAGATCCTTTCCGGGGTATATCAGGCTGATTCCGGTGAAATTGCTTTGAATGGGCAGGCCATTACGGTCAGGGATCCAGCGGAGGCATGCCACTTGGGAATTAGTACCATCTTTCAGGAGCTAAATGTGGTGCCGGAGCTGACTGTTGCCGAAAATATGATGCTGGGACGGGAACCGGTAAAGACTTTTTTCGGGATGCTGGATAGGGCTGCATCTAGAAAAAAATGCCGGGAGGTACTGGAAACGCTGCATATCTCCCTTTCCCTGGATACGCCGGTTAGAAAGCTGAATACGGCCATGCAGCAGATGGTGGAAATTGGAAGGGCCCTTTTGATCGATGCAAAGATAATTGTTATGGATGAGCCCACAGCTTCGCTATCCGAGGCCGAAGTAGAAAGCCTTTTTAAATTAGTGGGTGAACTAAAAGAAAAAGGGGTTTCCATCATATATATTTCCCATCGGCTGGAAGAAGTAATCAGTATCTGTGATCGGGCCACGATCCTTCGTAACGGCGAGGTTACTGCCGAATGCCAAAGGGAAGAGCTTTCCCTGGAAAAAATCATCAAAAATATGGTGGGCTACGAGGTCAAGGAGAGGTATCCCAAGGAGCAGCACAACATTGGAAAAACTGTCCTGGAAGTGAGAAGTCTGGGTGCCGACAACCTGTTTTCGCAAATCAGTTTTAAGGTAAGGGCAGGGGAAATTTTGGGTCTATCCGGCCTGGTGGGTTCGAAAAGAACAGATGTGGTCCAGGCAATTTTCGGGGCAGATCACTATGATGAGGGCGAGATTTTCCTTGATGGGGAAAAGTTGCCCCCCGGCAATGTGGAAAAGGCCATAGAGTCAGGTATTGCGCTAATACCTGAGGAACGAAAAAAACAGGGCCTGGTGATGGGACTGTCAATCAAGAAGAATATTGCCCTGCCACAGCTAAAATCAATTTCCCGTTTGGGGGTAATAAATCTCTGGGAAGAAACCAAAATAGCCGAACACATGGGAAAACAGTTGCAGATCAAGGCGGGATCCCTCGAACAGGAAGTGCAGGATTTAAGCGGAGGCAATCAACAGAAGGTTGTCCTGGCCAAATGGCTGTATACAAAACCAAAATTGGTTATCCTTGATGAACCCACCCGGGGGATCGATATCGGGGCAAAGATTGAGGTATACCGCTTAATTAATAATTTAGCGGCGGAGGGTGTGGCCATTATCTTGGTTTCCTCGGAGTTACCGGAAATAATGGGGATGAGTGATAACATTATCGTTATGAGCAAAGGCAAGATAACCGGCACCTTCAAAAATGAGGAAGTGACAGAGGAAGAAATTTTGGCTTGCGCATTTGAAACACAAGGGAGGTGCTAGCATCTTGAATGCACGGGGCTTTATAAGAAAATTGCCACAATATGGACTTCCGATTGCCACGGTAATTCTTTTCGCGTTCTTAAGTTTTACTGCACCAAGTTTCCTGACTGGTTATAATATACAAAACATTTCGCGGCAGGTGGCTGCCCTGGCTGTAGCCGCCTTTGGACAGGCAATAGTGGTTATCACAGCAGGGCTTGATCTTTCTGTGGGGGCAACGATGGCCTTGGTGAGCGTGTTTTTTGCCATTGGCACACTAAAGTATGGTATGTTTGTCGGTATTATCATTGCCCTGGCAATCGGCCTAGTCGTGGGTTTTTTAAATGGTTCGATTGTTGCCCGCTTTGACATTTCACCATTTATCGTCACGATGGGGATGGCATCTATTGCCCGCGGTATAGCGCTGACGGTTACTGGTGGCACACCTGTTCATGGTATGTCGGAAGGCTTTGCCGAAATAGGGGTGGGCTCTTTCCTGGGGATACCCAATCCTATCCTCATTGCCATTATGGCCTTCTTCGTCTGCTTTTTTATGTTGATGTACACGCGCCTCGGGCGGCATATCTATGCGGTGGGTGGCAATAAGGAGGCATCACGGCTCTCCGGGGTAAAGGTTGATTGGTGTACGGTGAAGGTTTACCTTATTTGTGGCCTCCTGGCGGCCGTTGCCGGGATCATTTTGACTTCCCGGGTTCGTTCCGGGCAGCCGACGCTGGGGACAGGCTATGAACTACAATCGGTTGCTGCTGTTGTTTTGGGTGGGGTATCGCTCTACGGGGGACGGGGCAATCTGGTTGGGGTATTTTTCGGTGTTCTGTTTATAGGTATCCTGGGCAATGGTCTCAACCTGTTAAATGTTTCCTCTTATACACAGCAAATTGTTATCGGTATTGTTTTGATTCTGGCAATAGTTATGGATAGCGTTTTGTTAAGGCAGGAAAAAGCCCGCAAAAGTGTAACGGTGAAGCAGGCCGCGTAAGCGGCCAGAGGTTACCTTCTCCATTTATTAAAAGGAGACTATCTAAAAGAAGGGGAGCAGACTTATGAAAAGTAGAGGAAAATTATTTGCCATAGTAATGGTCGCCGTGATGATTTCCCTGTTGTTGGTGGGGTGCGGTTCGTCTGAGGGAAAACCCTCGGGTAGCACTGATGATCCACAGAAGCTTACCCTCGGCCTGGCCTTGACCGATGTCAGGGGTCCCTTTTTCTCAGCTTTAGCCTATGGGGTATCCAGTCGTGCAGAGGAGCTCGGGGTAGAGCTTGTTCTCGTTAGTGCAGGCGGGTATGATAATATTGATAAACAGATTTCCCAGCTGGAGGACCTGATCAGCCGCAAGGTTGATGGGATTCTCCTCGATGCGGTGGATGAAAAGGCAATACCTCCCATGATCGACGAGGCGGTGGCACATAACATTCCTGTCATGGGAACGGGTTCACAAATTGAAAGTACAAATTGTGTTTCCTCGGTATCGGTTGATCATACCGAGTTAGGAAGAGAAATGGCCCGCTATCTGGTCGAGTCCATGGATGCCAAGGGTGGGATCCTGGTGCTGGCCGGGCCTTCGGGTGCGCTTTGGTCGGAAAACCGCTACAGGGGTTTTATGGAGATAATTGAACAATATCCAGAGATGGAAATTCTGGCAACCCAGTGGGGGCTTCCCGACAGGGCCGAGGGCCTAAGGTTGGCTGAAGATTTACTTGGCCGTTTTCCGGAGGCTACGGGAATGTATGCCGCAGATGATGCCATCGGCCAGGGGGCTGGCGATGCACTGGTTGCCACAGGGAAGGAAGAACAGATCGAACTGGTCACAAGTGTTCTGGGGTTCGATACCGAAGCAATGATCAGAAGCGGGGCAATTGATGCCACTGTTGCTCATAGGACTGTTTTAATCGGGCAACTTTCCGTGGATACAATGATGGATGTTATTGCCGGTAATTCTGTGGAAAAGGAAATCTATGTTCCCAGTGTCACTGTGACAAAAGATAACATTGATACAATTAATATTGATGAGATTCGTCAACCGGAGGATTGGCGCCCATAGTTTAGCGGAATATGGATGCAGCCGGCAGGGATGAATCCCGCTGCATAATGATTTTGAGGAAATGAGGAGAGCCCTTCCCGGCGGGGAGGGCTTTCCTCATAGGAAGGGCCTGGGCCTTGTCTTTTTCCTTGCGTGCCAAAAATAGATTGCCTAGAGGTCCCCTTTTTGTTATACTAGTGTCCAATAATTAGAATGATCTACCAGGCAGGATTGGCGAGGGATAATTATGCTTACCTTTACAGCCCGTTCTCACCGGGGTTACAGGCGTGAAAAAAATGAGGATCGTTTTTATGTTCCCCCCAAAAATGGTCCTTTTCTTTTTGCCGTTGCTGATGGAATGGGCGGCTGTGCCGCTGGTGAGGTTGCCAGTTCGATAGCTATTGATCTTGTGGAAAAAAAGGCCGGTGAAAAATTTTCTTCAGCGTTGCAGGGGGATATTCCGGGTTACCAGTTATTTCTGCGGGAATTAATCCGGGAGGCAAACGAGGAAATACTGGCTGCTCAACGGCAAAATTGCGAATTTGAGGGGATGGGCACCACCCTGACCGTGGTGTATTTTTGTGAAAATGAATTTCTTGTGGGGCACGTGGGGGATAGCCGGGTCAGTTTGTTGAACGGGGAAAATTTTTTGCAAATCACAGAGGATCATTCCCTTGTGGCACAGCTCGTAAAAAAAGGGGAAGTTAATCCGGAGAAGGCTTACTTACACCCCAAACGACATTTACTGACTAGGGCCTTGGGCGCCGCTTCCTTCAATGAAGTCGATCTATACCGGGTAAAATTTCAAAGTGGCAATTATATACTGCTCTACACTGACGGGCTTACTTCTATGCTCAGGCCCATACAGATAAAGGAAATAATTATCAGGTGCCGGGATGTTGAACAAGCAGCCGATGAATTACTCAAGCAGGCCATCGATCTTGGAGGTTTGGATAATATTACTTTTGTATTGATTTACGTATCCTGATATCTTGGTTTTAGGTAAAAATTTTAAAATTAGGGTGAAACCAGGGTGAGAGAAACAGCTGACAAGCTACTGGGGGACCGTTACGAAATAATTGAAAAAATTGGTGAAGGCGGCATGGCCAGGGTTTACCGGGGCATTGACAGGCGCCTCAATCGCCAAGTTGCTATTAAAATTCTGTATGAACAATTTGTTAACGATCCCGAGTTTTTACGCCGTTTTAAGCACGAGGCAAAGGCTTCAGCCATGCTTTCCCATCCGGCGATCGTCAACGTCTATGATGAGGGCGAGGAAAACGGAGTACACTTTATCGTCATGGAATACGTGCAGGGTGAAACGTTGAAAAAGCTTGTCCAGCAAAAGGGCGGACTTGGGCTGGAAGAAGCCATCGGGTTGACCTTGCAAATATGTGATGCTTTGATCCATGCGCATAGCGGGAACGTCATTCACCGGGATATCAAGCCCCAAAACATTATCATTACTCCGGACGGCCGGGTGAAGGTGACTGATTTTGGTATTGCCCGGGCTACTGCCGATGTGACAATAACACATGGCCGATCCCTAATGGGTTCCGTTCATTATTCATCGCCAGAACAGGCCCGGGGGAGTTGTGCCGATCAAAAATCGGACGTTTATTCGCTTGGTGTGGTTCTCTATGAATTGTTGACCGGTAGTGTCCCCTTTTCCGGCGAAAGCCCCATCTCCATTGCGCTAAAACATCTACAGGAAGATATTGTCCCCCCGATGGAGCTGAACCCTGCCTTGCCGCGGGAATTGGATAGAATAGTAATAAAAGCCCTGCATAAGGATCGTAATCAGCGCTATGCCAATGCTCAGGAGCTGAAAAATGATCTGGAGGGATGGTTGGAGGGTCGGGAGGGCGCCTTCCGTCTGGTAAGAAGAAACCGTCGTTTATCGGGTTCGTTGGATAATGATGAGGGGCAGGAAGAAGGGATGAAGAAACGTTTTAAACTAAAAAAGGTCTTTTTTCTTGTGGCTGCTTTTGCGGCAGTACTGTTTTTGCTTTGGGGCGGTTATGCTTTGCTTAAGGCCCTTCTGGTCGTTCCAGAGGTAACTGTACCTGATTTGTTCGATCTGAGCTATGAGGAGGCAGAAATTAAACTGGAGGAACTCGGGCTGGGCCTGGAAATTGTCGGGGAGGCATACGATGAAATCATCCTCCCCGATCATATTATTTCCCAGGATCCCCCGGCGGAAAGAAATGTGCGCAAAGAACGGGTTATCGGGGTAACCATTAGCTTAGGGCCAAATAGTGCTGATATTCCTGATCTTACCGGAAGATCGGAGCTGGAGGCACGTTTGATGCTCAGGGATGCCGGTCTCGAAATGGAAGTAAGCAATGAGTACAGCGAAAGTGTTTCGCCGGGGCTTGTAGTAAGGCAGGATCCGGGAAAGGATTTCCGCCTGACAAAGGGAGAAACTGTTCATGTTATCATCAGCAGAGGGAAAAAACCATTTTCATTGCGTTCTTTTGAAGGCTGGTCCCTGGAGGATGCCCAGGAATGGGTTACCCTTTATGGGCTGGTCCTGCGTAATCTAGGCGAGGAAAGTTCTTCTGATGTTCCCGAAGGGCACATCATTTCACAATTTCCCCCCGCTGGCGAGATGGTTCAATCTGGTGATCCTGTGGATCTAACTATCAGCAAGGGCCATGATCCGGGACTTCTCGAAACCTTCGCCATCCAAATTCATCCCCAGGTGCCAATCGGCCGGATAATTAAGGTGGTTTTGGAAGATGAGATAGGAGACAGTACAGTTTTTGAAGGGGTTTTCCAGGGGCAGACCATAGATGTCAGGGGAAATGGTTCCGGCTATGTAACACTGATGGAACTTCGGGATGGCGAATATTTTGTCATTGATACTAGGAAGTTTCCCCGAGATTCTGATTAAAAAAAATGAAAGGCAGGTGTAAAACCTGTGTTTTTGGTAGTTCCTGGGTGGATCCCATGGGCTACCCGCTTGATTAACTGATCGAGTGCTAAACTAGCCTCGCTGCTAGTTTAGGGAACCGGGAGTTTTTCTGCAAGGTCGCTTAGTACAGGCAAAAGGAGGCTTTTATTCTGTCCGGGGGTCCGGGGATGAACTAGTAGTGTGCCGGGCGAGGGGACGCTTAAAGGAAAAAGGTCTTCAGCTACTCGTGGGGGATTTTGTCGAAGTTGGGGAAATTGTCGATGGCCGGGGAGTTATTGAAAGTGTTTTACCCCGCAGAAACAGGCTTACGAGGCCTCCGGTGGCCAATGTGGATCTGGCCATAATTGTTTTTTCCGTGAAAGAACCACCACTTGCCCTTTTTTTTCTAGATCGTATCGTTTTAACTGCTGAGAAAGCTGGGTTGGGGATTTTTATCTGCTTTACGAAGACTGATTTGCTTAAAGCCGATGGTTTGGACAGTTTTTTGGGGATAGCTGAAACCTATCGGGCATGCGGGTACAAGGTCTTCTTCACAAGCACGAAAACAGGCCAGGGTTTTCAGGAAATCAAGCTAAGCCTCAAGGGCAAGGTATCTGCCTTGGCCGGCCCTTCCGGAGTGGGTAAAACCTCGTTGATCAACCAGCTAAAACCGGGACTTGGTTTACTTTCTTCGCCTGTCAGCAAGAAGGGTAAAAGGGGCCGCCAGACCACACGGGATGTTAGTTTAATAAGGTTGGATAGGGATACCTTTATTGTTGATACACCAGGTTTTCAAAGACTGGATCTGGAAGGCTTTATTCCCCAGGATCTGGCGGATTTTTTCCCTGAAATACGGGCCCTGGGTGATCATTGCCGCTTTGGGGGTTGCCAACACGTTGCCGAGCCGGGTTGTGCTGTCAAGGAGGCTTTGAAGGAGAGTAAAATAGCTTCCTGGAGGTACGAACATTACCGGTCTTTTCTCAAGGAGATCAAGCAAAAAAATGTTTTTTCGCCTAAGGGGGAGAAAAAATGATTAAAGTAGCACCTTCTATTCTTTCGGCTGATTTCGCCTGTCTTCTTCGGGAAGTACAGAAGATGGAGGCCGCCGGTGCCGACTGGCTACATATAGATGTTATGGACGGGCATTTTGTTCCCAATATTACCCTGGGGCCCCTGATTGTCGGAGCCCTGAAAGGTAGGACAAACCTTTTTTTGGATACACATCTTATGGTGGAGCAGCCCGAGCTTTTTGTAGAGGCCTTTTATCGTGCGGGGGCAGGTTCTCTAACTGTTCATGCAGAAACCTGCTACCATCTTCACAGGGTGATCCACAGCATTAAGGAGAAGGGCATGATGGCCGGGGTTGCTCTTAATCCTGCCACCCCTATCGGCGTTTTAGAGCATTTGTTGCCGGATCTCGATCTTGTTTTAATCATGTCGGTCAATCCGGGTTTTGCCGGGCAGGACTTTATACCTGCCGTTCTTCCCAAGATCGAGGCACTTGCGGAGGAGAAAAACAAAAAAGGCCTTTCCTTCCTTATCGAGGTGGATGGGGGTATAAACAGGGATACCAGTGTGCAGGTGGTTGCTGCCGGCGCGGAGGTACTGGTCGCCGGTTCGGCTCTTTTTCAACATGCAAATCCTGAAACCCTGATCGATGCGTTTAAAAGGACTGTTCCCAGGGAAAGAAATGTTTAAGAAAAGTGTGTTTTGTGTTATAATTTATTAAAACAATTCAAGAGGTGAAAAAAGCTAAGATGGAACCTGAGGAGCGATATATGTGGTCTGCTCTGGATCTTGCCCGGCAAGGCCGGGGAAAAACCAGCCCAAATCCGATGGTTGGTGCCGTTCTGGTCAGGGATGGAGAAGTGGTAGGCACGGGTTTTCATGAGAAGGCAGGCGGGCCTCATGCAGAAATTCTGGCCCTGAAGGAAGCCGGCGAAAAGGCCCGGGGAGCCACACTATATGCCAACCTGGAGCCCTGTTCCCATCAAGGTCGAACACCTCCCTGTGTGGATGCTATTATTCAGGCGGGGATAAAAAGAGTTGTCGTTGCCATGGCTGATCCCAACCCGCTCGTTTCTGGTGCAGGAATCCATAGGCTTAGGGAAGCCGGCATCAAAGTGCGAATGGGAGTTTTAGAGGAGAAAGCACGCCGCCTGAACGAAGTTTTTTTAAAATATATAACTACTAAAACCCCCTTTCTTGCCGTTAAAATGGCGATGACGCTCGATGGGAAAATCGCTACTAAAAATGGGAAATCAAGGTGGATTACCGGCCCAAAAGCACGACAATTTGTTCATAGACTGCGATCCTCAGTGGATGGCATCGTTGTAGGGATAAACACGCTTCTGAAGGATGATCCATTGCTTAATGTCAGGCTGGGTGGAGAAAACAACAAAAACCCAGCCCGTATTATCGTTGATAGCACGGGGGCATTGCCTTTAGAATCCAGGGTTGTAAAATCTGCAACTGACATCAAAACGATCCTTGTGACCACAGAGCTTGCCCCCGATAACAAACTTAAATCCCTAAAATCGACAGGTGTTGAAACGATCGTTCTCCCGGCGAAAGATGGACATGTGGACCTGCAGGCAATGATGCGCGTTTTAGGCGAAAGGGAGATCAGTTTTCTCGTTGCCGAGGGGGGCGGGATCCTTAATTATTCCTTCCTATCAGAAAATCTGATCGATAAAATTTATTTTTTTATTGCTCCGCTATTGATCGGCGGGAAAGATGCCCCTACACCCCTTGAAGGAGAGGGCGTTGCAGAGCTCGTTGATGCCTGGAAGGTGGAAAATATTGAAATGAAACAGCTTGATCAAGACTTGCTAATTATCGGTTACCCTGTTAGGGGGGAAAGAAGTGTTCACGGGAATAGTGGAAGAACTGGGGGAAGTGCTCGGCAGGCAGCACGCTAAAGGCAGCATTGTCCTTGTAATTAAGGGCCGAAAAATTTTGGATGATCTAAAAATTGGGGACAGCATTGCTGTCAATGGTGTTTGCCTGACTGCAACGAAGGTTACCGGGGAGGCTTTTTATGCAGATGTTATGCCCGAGACGATGCGTAGATCAAATCTGGGTAATCTAAAAGTTGGCGAAAAAGTAAACCTGGAAAGGGCCCTGGCTGCAGGAGGACGGTTGGGAGGCCATTTTGTCAGCGGCCATATAGATGGAACCGGGAGTCTCCTTTGGGAGGAAAAGGAAGGAAATGCCTTGGTAAAATGTTTTAGTGCTCCCCCGGAGGTATTGCGCTATGTGGTGGTCAAGGGCTCAATCGCTGTCGATGGTATAAGCCTGACTGTCGTTGATTTTGATGATAATTCCTTCAAAGTTTCCTTGATTCCCCATACACTGGAGCAAACATCCTTGTTTTATAGGAAACGGGGTGATAGGGTCAATCTGGAAGCGGATATGCTGGGAAAATATCTTGAAAAACTTCTTATCCCACTTTTCCGGGAAAATTTGTCATTACCCCAGTTGGAAAGGGCCCGGGAAAAAACACCCCAGGGCCTAACGATGTCTTTTCTGGCAGAAAAAGGTTTTGTTTGATATTTTATTTAGCAACTTGAAGGGGAGGGTAAAAATGCAGAGGACATTTAACACGATTGATGAAGCTATTGAGGATTTTAAAGCGGGGAAAATGTTTATTGTAGTTGATGATGAAGATAGGGAAAATGAAGGTGATCTAGTACTAGCCGCCGAAAAAGTAACCCCCGAGGCAATAAATTTTATGACCCGTTTTGGCCGGGGGCTGGTTTGTGTACCGCTTACCGCCGAACGTGTCGATGAGCTCGATCTTCCCCTGATGGTGACTAATAGTACGGATAGCAGGGAAACAGCCTTTACAGTTTCTGTCGATGCCAGGGGAACAAGCACAGGGATTTCCGCGTTCGAAAGGGCGGAAACAGTTAAAAAATTGATCGACAGCAGCGCCGTGCCAGAGGATCTTATCCGCCCTGGGCATATTTTTCCCCTTAGGGCCAAGGAAGGGGGCGTATTGCGCCGGGCAGGCCATACGGAGGCAGTTATAGATATAGCCAACCTGGCCGGCGTTTATCCGGCCGGGGTTATTTGTGAGGTTATGAACGAGGATGGTACCATGGCCCGGGTGCCACAGCTACTTGAGTTTGTTAAAAAACACGATATGAAAATTGTAACCATTGCCGATCTTATTCACTATCGTACGGCAAAGGAAAAGCTGATCTGGAGGGCCGCGGAAACAATTTTGCCTACTCCCTATGGCGAATTCAGGCTTATTGCTTATGGGAACTCTATCGATGAAAAGGCACATTTGGCACTGGTAAAAGGCGATATCAGCACTGATAAGCCGGTTTTGGTGCGGGTTCATTCAGAATGTTTTACGGGAGATGTTCTCTTTTCATTGCGTTGCGATTGTGGGATGCAGCTGAAACAGGCTATGAAGCAAATCGGGGATGAGGGATGCGGTGCCCTGGTTTATATGCGCCAGGAAGGAAGAGGCATTGGTCTTGTCAATAAGCTAAAGGCCTACTATCTGCAGGATTGTGGGAGGGATACAGTGGAAGCCAATGAGGAGTTGGGTTTCCCTGCAGATTTGAGGGATTATGGCCTGGGTGCGCAAATATTGGTCGATCTGGGTATAAGGAAAATGCGTCTTTTGACGAATAACCCCCGCAAAATCAAGGGTCTTGAAGGATACGGATTGACTGTTGTTGAACGTGTTCCTATTGAAATTTCCCCAAGCACCTATAGTGAACGTTATCTGAAAACAAAGAAGGATAAGCTTGGGCATTTGCTGGAGTACAATTAGAAGTATAATCATTAGCTTTTGGGGGGATGGGCTTGATCAGACAATTTGAGGGATACCTTTCGGCGAAGGGTTTTCGTTTCGGAATTATCGTCAGTCGTTTTAATGAATTTATTTCCGGTAAGCTTTTAACAGGGGCCTTTGATGTTTTGAAAAGGCATGATGCCCATGAGGAAGATATTGAGGTGTTTTGGGTGCCGGGTTCCTTTGAAATACCCCTTGTTGCTAAAAAAATTGCCGGCAGCGGGCGTTTTGATGCTGTGGTATGCCTGGGAGCTGTTATCAGGGGGGAAACTCCACATTTTGACTATGTGGCCGCTGAAGTGGCCAAGGGCATCGCCCATGTCGGATTGGAGACGGAAATTCCCATTATGTTCGGTGTGATTACCAGCGATACTTTGGAACAAGCAATTGAAAGGGCCGGCACGAAAGCCGGCAACAAAGGGTGGGATGCCGCCCTGGGTGCAATTGAAATGGCTAACCTGCTAAAAACAATAGATAGTTCGAGGAAATAGAGGATATGCCGCAAATGCGGGGAAAAAAACCTACATTTTTTCTTTTGGATGGTCATAGCCTGGCGTATAGGGCTTTTTTTGCCCTTCCATTGGATCTGGCCACAAAACAGGGATTGCATACCGGAGCGATCCTGGGTTTTAGCAATATGCTATTGCGCCTGAAAAAGGATGAATCACCGGACTATTTGGCTGTGGCCTTTGATTACCCAAGCCTTACCTTCCGGCACAATAAATACGAGGAATATAAGGCAACCAGGCAAAAGACACCTCCGGAAATGAGCGAACAGTTGCCTTTTATTAAGGACCTTCTTCGTGCCCTCCGTATCCCTTATTTTGAAAAGGAGGGCTATGAGGCTGACGATCTGATTGGTACTTTTGCCCGCATTGGAGAAGAGGCGGGTCTTGAAACAGTGATAGTAACGGCAGATGCCGATGTTTACCAGCTTTTATCCCCTGATGTGAAGGTTTTGATTACACGCAGGGGCATTACTAATTTAGTGGAAATAACACCGGAACGCCTCTTGGAGGACTTTGGGCTAACCCCGGGACAGTGGATCGATTATAAGGCCCTCAGGGGCGACAGTTCTGATAATGTGCCCGGGGTACCCGGAATCGGGGAAAAGCGGGCCCTGCAATTGTTAGAGAGATTTGGTTCCCTCGAAGAATTGCTCCGGCGTCGCCATGAAGTCAAAGGTAAAATGGGTGAATCTCTCAACAACCATGTCTCCCAGGTTTTGCTCAGCAAGGAGCTTGTGACGATCGATAGAGATGTTCCCATTGATCTTTCGCTGGAAAAATGCCGTGTTACCACACCGGATACGGGGGCGTTGCGTGATCTATTTTCCTATTTGGAATTTAACAATTTACTCAGAAAGATACCAGAGCTGGCCGGTTCGGCTAAAAGAACAATAGAGGAAAAGCCCGGTATTTCAGGGGAAGAAACTGTAACCGGGCAAATTTCTCTTTTGCAGGTAAGTGCCGAAAAAGAGCCACGGGTCCTGGCAAACAAGGATGACTTGGCCAGCCTCTTGGGTGAACTGGAAAAGGTTTCATCTTTTGCGTTACTCCTGTTTTTGCAAAAGGATCCTCTGCCACCCTTTAAAAATATTTGCCGGGGGATGATCCTTTCTCATGGGGAAGAGGAACCTGCCTTTGTTCCTTTTGGGGAAGGTGTACTTACCTCCGGGCAGGTTTGCAAAGCCTTGAAGCCCATACTTGAGGAACCCTCACGACAATTGATTACCCATGACCTGAAAACTTTGCAGAATTTTTTATTAAACAATGGCATTTCTCTGAGGTGTTCTGCCTTTGATACTATCCTGGCGGCCTATCTACTAGAAGCGGATAGGCCAGCCTACGATCTTTCCCTTTTACTGGAAGAATACTTGGGGCTTATTATAAAAAACCCCGAGAAAAAGATCTCCGGGAAAGAAAAAAAGAAACAGGAACTGCTCTATCTTTCCCAATGTGTTTCCAATCTTTTCCTCCTTTATAAAACCCTTCAGGCGGGTTTGGAGCTCCGCAAGCTTGAAGATCTATTTTACAACCTGGAGATTCCATTGACTTTAGTTTTGGCTAAGATGGAGTTAAAAGGAATTAAGGCCGATGAAAAGGTTTTTATGGAGCTGTCCGCCGAATTGGAGGCAGATCTTCTTCTACTGGAAAAGGGAATTATCGGCATGGCCGGTCAGTCATTTAACCTTAATTCCCCACAACAACTCAGCTATATCCTTTTTGAAAAACTTAAACTGCCTACCCAGCGCAAGATTAAAACAGGTTTTTCCACCGATGCGCGTGTTTTGCAGGAACTATCCACCATCCATCCCATTGCCTCCTTGTTGCTCGAATACCGGACTATTGCCAAAATCAAAAATACGTATTTGGAAGGCCTTCGCCCCCTAATCGATCGGGAAACAGGGAAGATTCACACAACCTTCAACCAGGCGGTAACTGCTACCGGCAGGTTGAGCAGTAGCGATCCCAACTTGCAAAATATCCCCATAAAACTGGAAAGCGGGAGGCGATTACGCCGGGCTTTTATGCCCAGTGATAGAAATGTCCTGCTTGCGGCAGATTATTCCCAGATCGAGCTTCGCGTATTGGCGCATCTTTCCGGGGATACAAACCTTATTGATGCCTTCAGGAGCGGGGAGGATATTCACCAAAGAACTGCGGCAGAGGTGTTTGGTGTTGCTACTGGCCAGGTGACGCCGGAAATGCGCAGTAAGGCCAAGGCGGTAAATTTTGGTATCATCTACGGTATCAGTGATTTTGGGCTGGCTCAGGATCTACGGATTTCCCGGGCTGAGGCCAGGCAGTATATAAAACAATATTTCCAGCGCTACCCGGGGGTTGAACATTATGTTAAGGATTGTATTTCCATGGCAAGAAGGCACGGTTTTGTGAGTACTATTATGGGGCGCAGGCGTTATATCCACGATATTAATCATACAAATTATAACCAGCGCAGTTTTGCAGAAAGGATGGCCCGCAATACCCCTGTGCAGGGATCAGCAGCAGATATTATTAAGGCGGCCATGCTGGTCATCGATAAAGAACTGGAAAAAGGACAATTGAAGGCCTCTATGCTTCTTCAGGTTCATGACGAACTGATCTTTGAGGTTTTACCGGATGATCTTGAAAAAGTGGGACTTCTTGTAAAGGAAAAAATGGAGGGGATCTATTCCCTTTCTGTCCCCTTGAGCGTTGATTTGAAAACCGGAAAAGATTGGTACCATCTTTTTCCATGGAAGGGGGGAGCCCCTTGCCCGAGCTTCCCGAAGTAGAATCGATCAAGCGGATTTTAAACGATTGCTTGGTGGGGAAAAAAATAGGCGGTATAAAATTTTTCTATACCGGAATGCTTGGTGGATTTTCAGCTGATGATTTTGCCGGGCAGGTGCGGGGAAGGCAAATTCTGGAAATCCGGCGCCGGGGTAAATATCTTCACTTTTGTTTAGATAGGGATAAAATTCTGGAGGTCCACCTGCGCATGACTGGAGCCTTTTACTTTTT
This sequence comes from Bacillota bacterium, assembly GCA_012839215.1. Taxonomy (GTDB): domain Bacteria; phylum Bacillota; class Dethiobacteria; order DTU022; family UBA8154; genus DUNV01. The sequence goes on along the minus strand of DUNV01000102.1, from coordinate 6,181 downwards.
CCCGGAGGGCCGCCCTGTGGATAAATATATCCGGGCTATCTTTTTCTTAAAAGGGGGCGGCGAACTTCATTTCCGGGATATAAGGAAATTTGGCACGTTCAGGCTCTGGGACAGGGAGATCTTGGACGAACTTAACAAGCGGCGCTTAGGCCCCGATCCCCTTGAAAACACTTGTGATTTCCGCCTTTTTATGGGTATTCTGAAAAGGAAACCTAAAAGCCGCCTCAAGGCTTTTCTTCTCGATCAAAAAAACCTGGCGGGTATGGGAAATATTTATACAGATGAAGCTCTTTTCCGGGCTGGCCTAAGCCCCATGTGTAGGGTGGGGGCCCTTGGTACGAGTGATCAGGTTAACCTTTGGCAGGCAATCGGGGATGTTCTCCGGGAGGGGATAGAATATGGGGGGGTCAGTGTATCCAGCTTCGAGAATCCATATGGACACCGGGGGGATTTCCAGGACAGGCTTAAGGTTTACCGCAGGGAAAAGGAGCCCTGCCCAAGGTGCGGGCATGAGATTTGCCGCCGGGTTATAGCGGGTCGGGGAACATACTTTTGTCCGGCCTGCCAGCTGGATAGGAAGGTTAGCGGATATAACTGACGAGTCCTAAAAGAATCAATACCAATCCCGGGATGATGTACCCCTTTCTCCCTAAAAAGCCTGCTGCTGATTTTTCCCCAATGTTAAGACCCAGGTAAAGTGCCAATAATAGGGCTATGGTGGCAAAAGGCACCAGGATAAACGAATATCCCGCCACCCCGGCACCCAGCCCCACACCGATAACATCAATGTTTAAGGCAATCCCCAGCAACAAGGCCTCCTTATAATTGATATCCCCTGATTTGTCTATATCGGCACTTTCCGGTTCGTGTATGATCTGCAGGACCAAACCTAGAGTTTTTAACTTTATTGATACAAGGACAGGATTGTCCTTGTATTTTTTTAATCCCTCAATTAGTTGCCAGAAGCCAACTAACAATAGTATCGTGCCGCCTAAAAAACCTGCAAGCCGGTAGGGGATAAAGCCGGCAACCAATTGACCGGCAAATATGGAAAAGGCCATGGCCAGGACAGAGCAAAATACGATGAGCATGATTGGCAGGAAGGGGACCCTGATTTTTCTTATTCCATAGGATAGGCCTACGCCAAACCCATCGATGCTCAGTACTACGGCCAACAATATGTAAGTCAGGAAATCCACCCACATCACCTTCAATCCTTAATAGAATATGCCCGATGCCAGAGGAAAGTGAAAAAATTATCCGGGGGAAATATTTTTTCCAGAGGCAAAAAAGGATAATAAGATACTGTTTGAAACTTCTTGACAAGATTTCAGTATCGTGCAATAATTTATAAATGGTTGACTAGTCACCAATGTGGGCATATTCGCAATCCCTGACCGATAAATACTAGTCCCCCGTGTAAGCATATTCATAATCCTTATTAAATAAGCAGCAACATATGGGTGTTGAGTTGAAAAGATAGAAGATCTAGGACGAAAGGGGGCGCCGAAGTTTCAGTTTTTTAGATTTAGGTTTTAGTTCGATTTGAATCTGTTGGGAGTTAAAAAAAAGCAATAGGGAGGCTGCATTGAGCTATGAAAAAAGTTTTATGGTTAACTATTTTAGTATTAGTTTCTACACTATTAATAAGTGGTTGCTCTACCGGGCCAGAAACTGTAGCTCCCGATTCTAGCGGTGAGACAGGGGCAGAAACAAGTGTTCAGGGGGAGCAGATAATCTTAAGATTTGCTAATTATTTTCCCGGTGAAAGTGGCCCGGGGAAAATTGGCCAGGAATTTACAGATGATATCAGCAGGATAACCGATGGCAGGGTAAAGGTTGAATACTATCCGGGCGAGATGTTGCTTACTGTCGACAAAATGTATGATGGTGTGAACGAAGGGATCGCTGATATAGGCTTTTCTAACATTAACTATACTTTTGGCAGATTTCCAATTACAGAGGTCCTCGATCTTCCCCATGGGTATCCCAATGCATGGGTGGGTGGCCATGTGTTAAGGGATTTTTATAAAGAGTTTGCTCCCGATGAGTGGGGAGAGATCCATATGCTTACACTGGTTTCCTCTCCAGTAAATAATATTATTACTGCTTCGACTCCTGTCAGAAATCCGGATGACATGCGCGGGTTAATTTTGCGGGGAGGTGGTTATATAGCCAAGCTTGTGGAGGCCCTTGGCGGTACAGCACGTAATGTAACAATGCCGCAGGTGTATGATAATCTTGCCAAAGGCGTAATTGGCGGGGTACTTAATCCCTACGAAACAATGCAGACTTTCCGTTTCGGGGAAGTTTCAAATTATGTTACCGAAATTTGGCCCCTTGGGCAAGTTTATACTTTTTATATGGTTATGAATAAAAAAAGCTGGGAACAGTTGCCTGCCGATATTCAGGAAATAATTAGTGATTACATAGAGAACGAATATGCGGAGCGCTTATCATTGATGTTTAACCAGATCGACATTGATGGAAAACAATACGCAATTGATTCAGGTTTTGAAATTATTGAGATCCCAGAAGGTGAACTTTCCTACTGGAAGGAATTATCTGATAAAGTGATAGATGAATACATAGTGAAAATGGTGGGATCGGGTCATTCTGAAGAGGAAGTAAGGGGCTGGATCACCTTTATCAGGGATCGGATTGACTATTGGTCAGAAAAACAAAAGGAACTGGGTATAAAATCCTCAACAGGGCCGATGGAAGTCCTTTACCAGTATGATTAGTTTCTACTAAAGGATCGTCTACTTAAAAGTGCGGCTGCCGGCCAGTTGCCATTAAGGGCAGAAAGTAAATGCGGGGAGCCGCACCTTGTTTTTGGGTAGGATAAATATACTCAATGTGTTATTTTATGGCTGAAGGAGGTTCAGCAATCTTGAAATTAAGGCGATTCGATCTGCTGGTTGGAGAACTCTTTAAAAAGCTAGAATGGATTGGCATTGCTGCTGTGCTAGCGATGATGCTTGTAACTGTTATAGATGTTGTTGGAGCGAAGGTTTTTCTAAGTCCATTAAACGGTGCAATGGAAATGATTAGTTTCGGGCAAATAGTGGCAATTTCCTGTGTACTCGCTGTTGGGTTGTTATTTGGTCGCCATATCGACATTGAGCTTTTTGTTTCCTGGATGTCGAAGAGTATACAGAATCATATCCATTTTTTAATATCTATAATCGGGTTTATCTTTTTTATCATCCTGGCCTGGCAAAGCACGATATATGGTCTTTCACTTCAGAAAGCGGGTGAAATTAGTTCATCGGCATATATCCCTCTTTTTCCTTTTGCCTATGTTATCGCTTTCTGTGCAGCAGCAGCATCATTGTACTATTTGAACGAGATATTCCATTATTTCGCAGAAAGGAGTGCCAGGCATGGGTCCCATTGAAAGTGGAATAGCCGGGATTGTTCTACTATTTATCCTTTTTTTCCTAAGAATGCCCATTGCATTCGCTATGGCCTTTGCCGGAATGATCGGTTTTGGCTATATAGTTTCATGGCAAACAGGATTTAGTGTTCTAGCCCGGGATTTTTTTGGACAATTTGGATCTTACTCGCTCAGCGCGATTACTATGTTCGTCCTTATGGGTTCTTTCGCTTTTATATCGGGTATAGGTGATAGGCTCTATCAGGCTGCCTACAAAATGGTGGGGGATATGCGCGGTGGGCTGGGAATTGCCACCGTGCTTGGATGTGCAGGTTTTGCTGCTATTTGTGGATCAACCTCTGCTACAGCGGCTACCATGGGCAGGATTGTTTTGCCGGAAATGAAGAGGTATGGTTACGATGATACCTTGGCTACGGGTACGGTGGCTTCGGGTGGGACACTTGGTATCCTTATTCCTCCAAGCGCTGTTTTTATTGTTTATGGTTACATTACTGAACAATCTATAGGAAAGCTGTTCATATCGGGTGTTATTCCCGGTTTGATACTGACCCTGTTGTTTTCTTTTACTGTATATCTTATCTGCCGTCTGAACCCGGCAATGGGGCCACCAGGCGAACATATTAGCTGGAAGGAAAAATTCAGGGCAGTAGTACACGTTTTTGAGGCTTTTGCTCTTTTTGCCCTTGTTATAGGCGGTTTATTTTTGGGTTGGTTTAGCCCTTCGGAGGCTGGCAGTATAGGTGCTGCAGGTGCGTTGCTAATCGGTTTGTTAAGGCGTGAGGTAACATGGAGCAAATTTGTAGAGTTTACACAGGATGGCCTGCGAACTGCAGCAATGATTATTTGTTTAATTGCGGGAGCTACAATTTTTGGGCGTTTTATGGCAGTAACGACAATACCTTTCATTATTGCCGATTGGGTGGAGGGTTTACCCCTACATCCCAATGCAATTATGGTTGTTATTGTGCTGATTTTTCTTGTTGGGGGCTGTTTCATGGATGTTATGCCACTGATTACCCTGCTAGTTCCGGTTATTTTCCCAGTTGTTTTACGCCTGGGGTTTGATCCAATTTGGTTTGGGGTAATTATAGTTTTGATGGGTATTCTGGGTGTGATTACACCTCCCGTAGGGGTAAATGTATATGTGATAAAATCTATTTCCCCGGATATCCCATTACAAAAAATATTTAAGGGGATTTTCCCTTTTCTGGCAAGTATATTGATCACTGTCGGATTGGTAATCGCGTTTCCGCAGCTAGCCGTTTATTTAACAGAATTTGCCAGATACTAGTTTCCTTTCCAGAAACCGGGGCATAGTATGTGTAATTTTATATGCTAATTTGGAATATTTATTGCAAAACATTTTGACTAGGAGGCTACATATATGATTTCGGAAGCTAAGGTAACATCTCTTTGTGAAAATAGCGTATCTTTCCCAGGTGTTGGCATAAGGGGGGAGCATGGGGTATCCATGTTACTGGAGACAGGGGGAAAAAAAATACTTTTTGATACTGGAGCAGGCCTGACATTAGTGCAAAATGCTTTTGCCTTAAAAATTGATCTAACCAGTATTGATGCTGTGGTCTTAAGTCATGGACACTATGATCATACTGGTGGACTGAAAAAACTTCTGGATATTACCGGCCCGCTGCCAGTGTATGTTCACCCGGCAATATTTGACAAGGAATTCCATCTTCATGAATCTCATGGTCCGGAGCCTATGCAGATAGGTATTCCCTGGTCCAAAGAGGAAATGGAGGGATTTGGTGCAAAATTTCACATTAGTAAAACACCGACAAAAATTGTTGATGGTGTAACAATTACTGGGGAAATACCGAGGACAAATAATTTGGAAAAGGGAAGGGAAGGGGAGTTCCTGCGCCAAAATGCTGATGGCAGTTTTTACGAGGATATTCTTCCCGATGATCAGGCCATCATTCTGGAAACTTCTCTTGGAACGGTTGCTTTGCTCGGTTGTGCTCATGCGGGTTTAATAAATACATTGCGCTATGCCAATGAGGTTACCGGGAATAGTAAAGTTTATGCCTGTATTGGTGGCACGCATCTCGTCGATGCTTCAGCAGAACGTCTTGATTTTACCTTAAAAGAACTGGAAAACTTTGATCTTAAAAAAATTGCTGCCTGCCATTGCACAGGATTCAAGGCGGCCTGCATACTTTCCCAAGCCTTTGGGGATCGTTTTTCCACCTTTGCACCTGGCACAATGTTTAAATTTTGAAAGATTAATGGTAGGTCTCGCAAGCAAATCAAAGTTACGTAACGGAACCTGGGTTTTGCAATAATGTCAGTTTAGGCCTTTGGCATTTCAGGTGCCAAAGGCCTAAACTGTTACCTAGCCATAAAGAGCCCGATCATAACACATTGGATAAAAAGCCAATAGGTGTTCCTAATGTCAAAAAGTGGTTTCCCGATCAGGCCCGGGCAGATCGTGAAACTGAATATTATCGACTGCCGGAGAGGGCGTGGGTAAGATCGGGTCGTTTACTGTTTTTGTCCCCTTAAGTGTGTCCAGAGACAGAGTAAGGGCGCGGGTGATCCCCATGCAGAAAACTATGCCGGGGCATCTCGAAAAACATTGTCAGTAGAAAAAGAAAAGCCCGCCGGGGGAGGCAGGGTTCTAATTATTCTAAATCAAGTTCTCGTTAAATTATAACGAAAGAGGGCAAATTCCCTTAGGTAGAAACCGTAAATATTTAAGGCGGGAATTATTATTGCCTTAGTTTCGTGCGTCAAAATCTATTGCTTTTGCTGGGCGTTTTT
>DUNV01000101.1 GCA_012839215.1 Bacillota bacterium | reverse complement strand
TGTTCGGCACTTTGCCGAATGCCGCCGATCTGGCATACTTCCAACAGTTGTTAAGGGAAAGAAGGGATCTTCCGGAAGGCTTTACCGAGGATATGATACTCAAGGCCCCTAGTAGCAACATTATGAATAAACTGGCCCGGTGCGTGCTGGCTTCCTACTCCTATGATGATAATGCGGAAGATACCAGCGTGTCCAATGTCCTGCGGCAATCTATCGAACTGATTGCCCGTTTTCCGACTATGGTTGCCTATGCCTACGAGGCCAGGCTACATTTTTATGGTAATAAAAGCCTTTATATTCATAAGCCAAAAAGGGATCTGCAACCATCGGAAAATTTTTTGCGTATGATCAGGCCCGATAAGCAATATAGCCAACTTGAGGCCGAGGTGTTGGATTTGGCCCTAATTTTACATGCAGAACATGGTGGGGGTAATAACTCTGCTTTCACTACCCATGTGGTTTCTTCTACCGATACAGACACATATTCCGCCATAGCTGCTGCCATTGGTTCCCTGAAGGGTGTAAAACATGGGGGGGCCAATGTCAAGGTGGTGCAAATGGTGGATGATATCAAGGCAAATGTCGGGGATTGGGAAAACGAGAAAAAGATCGGTGATTACCTGCGGAAAATTATTAGAAAAGAGGCCTTCGATGGTAATGGATTGATCTACGGTGTTGGACATGCTGTTTATACACTTTCCGATCCCCGAGCTGTTCTTTTAAAAGAAAAGGCCGCCTCTCTTTCACGGGAAAAGGCTATGGACGATGAATATGAACTTTACTGTACCATCGAAAGGATTGCACCGGGGATCATCGCCGAGGAGAAAAGAACGGATCAGGAAATTGCTATCAATGTGGATTTTTATTCAGGGCTTATATACAAAATGTTAAATATCCCCGTGGAATTGTTTACACCTATTTTTGCCATCTCACGTATTGCCGGCTGGTCCGCTCACAGGATAGAGGAAAATGTCAGCGGGGGCAGGGTGATCCGCCCCGCTTATAAAAATGTCATGCCAAAAAGCCATTATATCCCCTTGGCTGTCAGATGTTCCGACCATAAAAAATCTCCAGCATTTCTTTTTTGATACGCCTTCTTATTTTTTGTTTATCTTTTTTAGTCAGTTCTTTTTTGGCAATACCAAAAAGATAATGATCCAGGTCGAATTCCTTAAGCAGCATTTTGGTATGGAAGATATTTTCCTGATAGACATTGACATCGATCATCTGGTAATGGTTTCGTTTTTCTTCATCAATGAAATTCTGAATAGAATTGATCTTATGGTCGATATAATATTTGGTGCCATTGATGTCACGCGTAAAACCGCGTACCCGGTAATCCATGATAGCGATATCGGGTTCAAAACTGGTAATAAGATAATTAAGGGCACGCAAGGGGGATATTCTGCCGCAGGTGGAAACATCCAGATCGGCCCTGAATGTGCTGATGCCCTTATCCGGGTGGTTTTCCGGATAAGTGTGTACTGTAATGTGACTTTTATCCAGATGCCCGACGATTGCCTCGGAAGGGCCCGGTAATTCGTTTTCCAGGACCCTGATGGGTTCCTCCCGGCAGGCGATACTGTTTTCCGATACCAGCATGGTGACGCTGGCACCTTGGGGATCATAATCCTGGTGGGCGACATTGAGTATGTTTGCCCCGATAATTTCAGCCACATCGGTTAGAATTTTTACGAGTCTGTCTGCGTTATATTCCTCGTCTATATACTCAATATATTCCTGATGCTGTTCCCGGGTGAGGGCATAGCAAATATCATAAAGGTTAAAACTTAAAGTTTTGGTGAGATTATTAAAACCATACAGTTTCAGTTTTTTCTTAATCGGTTGTATTTTCATCAAAAGCACCTTTTATTATATTATGATATAAAAATGATATATTTATTTCTCTTTTATAATCTGGTATTCCTTCAAGACGGGGAGCAGAAAAAATATAAATATATTTTAGAGCAAAGGTGTTTGCCTATTCATCATGTTGAGCAGGGGTGTGGGCTGTGGAAAGTAATTCAGTAGTAAAAATTTTTGAAGAGATTGGCCGGCTTTTAGAATTAAAGGGAGAAAATCCCTTCAAGAGCAGGGCTTATTACAACGTCGCCAGGACCATCAGATCTATGGGTGAAAAACGGCTGCGGGATCTGGCCAGGGAAGACAGATTAAAAGAGGTTGAGGGCATCGGTGAGGCAATCAATGACAAATTAAAGGAACTCCTGTTGACCGGCTTTTTGCCATATTATGGGGAGCTGAGGGAAAGTGTGCCGCCGGGTCTTCACGATATTCTGCTGGTTCCCGGGCTAGGACCTAAAAAGACCTGGATGCTTTATAATACCTTGGGGATAAGTACGCTGGATGAGCTTGAATCGGCTTGTAAGGAAAACAGGCTGGCCGGTCTTAGGGGTTTTAGTGAAAGGTCACAGAAAAATATCCTCCAGGGGATCGGGCATGTGCGCAATTCCCTGGGATACTACCATTACGGGATGGCCTTGGGGCTTGCCAATATATTGATGGAGGGGTTGGGGGCACATGTCGGCTTTGGCCAGGTGAATCTGGCCGGCAGTATCCGGCGCTGCAGGGAAGTGGTTAAGGATATAGATCTCGTCGCTTTTGCCGGCAATCCGGCTAAAATGACTGCGTTTTTTGCCGGGTTGTCGCAAGTTGCCGGGGTAATTGCCCTGGGGGAAACAAAGGCTACTGTTCGTCTTCATAAAGGCATTAAGGCTGATCTCAGGGTTGTCAAGGAGGAAGAATTCCCTTTTGCCCTCCACCATTTTACCGGTAGCAAGGAACACAACACAGCCCTTCGGCAGCGGGCCAAAACGATGGGTCTCAAAATAAACGAATATGGCATTTTCAAGGGGGAGGAACTGCTTTCCTGTCGGGACGAGCAAGAACTTTTCGCTACTCTCGATCTGGCATATATACCCCCGGAGTTGCGGGAGAACCTTGGTGAAATTGAGGCCGCGGAAAAGGGAGTGCTGCCCGACCTGGTGGAGGAAAAGGATATTAAGGGTATTTTCCATATCCATACAACCTCTAGTGATGGTATAAACACACTGGAGGAAATAGTTTACTTCTGCAGGGAGACTGGCTATGAATACGTGGGGATAACTGATCACAGCATTTCTGCCCACTATGCCGGGGGCCTTAGTGTGGAAGAGTTGCTGGGCCAGGTAGAGGAAATAGAAGGCTTGAGGGGAAAATTTCCTGAGCTGGCTATTTTCAGCGGGGTGGAAGTGGATATCAGGACAGATGGCTCCCTTGATTATGCCGATGAAGTTTTGCAAAAACTCGATTTTGTCATTGCCTCAATCCATTCCGGGTTTAGGATGACCAGGGAAAAAATGACAGAAAGGTTGGTCAGGGCCCTATCCCATCCGCAAGTTACTATGTTGGGACACCCTACTGGAAGGCTTTTATTGGAAAGGGAAGGGTACCCCCTCGATCTGGAAAGGGTGTTGCTAGCCGCCTTGGAGCATGGTGTTATCATCGAGCTGAATGCCAACCCGGCCCGTCTCGATCTGGACTGGCGGCATTTAAAACGGGCCAAAGATATGGGCGTACTTGTCTCCATTAATCCCGATGCTCATAGCCTTCAAGATTTTTCCGATATAAAATTTGGCATCAGTATTGCACGCAAGGGATGGTTGGAAAAAAAAGATGTGTTTAATACCTTAACGCGCCAGGAAGTAGAGGCATATTTACTAAACCGAAAAAGGAGCTAAGGCAAATGCGCACTGGTACAACAAAGTTGCCCCTGCATGGGGGCAGATGCCCGGCATGGTTATTTAAGGAAATGAAACATTTGGCCGGCCTGATCATGGAGGTTATTGTTTTAGAATACAGCTCGGAAGAGATATTGCGACGAATTTCCGATCCCTATTGGTTTCAGGCGCTGGGCTGTGCCCTCGGCTTTGACTGGCACTCCTCCGGCCTTACTACGACCACCTGCGCTGCCATCAAGGAAGGAATTAGGGGCAGGGAGGGGGAACTGGGCATTTTCCTGGCCGGAGGGAAGGGAAGAACCTCTCGGCAGACACCCCATGAAATAGAGGCCCTTGGCAGCAAATATGCTCTGCCCGATCACATTGCCGGGTTGCAGGATACGAGCAGGCTGGTGGCCAAGGTGGACAATGCCGCTCTGCAGGATGGCTATAATCTCTATCATCATTGTATATTCTTTACTTCGGGGGGGGAGTGGGCTGTCGTGCAACAAGGGATGAATGAGGATTCCCGCTGGGCACGGCGCTACCACTGGCTGGGTGAGGAGGCGGGGGATTTTGTTACCGAGCCCCATAAGGCCATTTGTTGCGATTTAAGGCAGGACAGTATTCTGAACATGGTGGCCAGGGAAAGCGAAGAAAACCGGCAGGGCAGCACCGTTCTAAGCCGGGAAAACCCTGAGCAATTTCTGAGGGAATGGTCAAAAATTAGGGAGGACGAAAAGATGCTGGAACTGCCCCGGCATCATCCCCTGCCCCAGGGTAAAAGGATTTCATCTTCTTTGTATAAGGCCTACCTGGAACAGCCGGCAGGATTTAAAGAACTATTAGCTATCCCGGGGGTGGGGCCGCAGACTATCCGTGCCCTCAGCCTACTGGCAGAGCTGACCTTCGGAACGCCCCCCAGCCGTAAGGACCCCGTCCGTTACACCTTTGCCCATGGCGGGAAGGACGGTCATCCCTATCCTGTTAATAAACAGACCTATACCCAATCGATCGATTTTTTGCAAGAGGCAATCCTGCGGGCCAGGATCGGTGAGCCTGATAAAATGAAGGCCCTCAGGCGCCTCTCCACCTTGCAGAAATAGTGCAACACGGGGGCGGTTCTCCTGTTTCATTCCCTCAGTGCAACACGGGGACGGTTCTCCTGTTTCATTCCCTCAATATATACGGATATGTTTGAAACAGGAGAACCGTCCCCGTGTTGCAGGCCGTCCCTGCGGTTGGTGTTTATGAGCGTGAGCGGACTTCCTGTTTCATAAACAGCACATAGGAGATGCCGAAGATAATAAATGCTGCGGCAACCAGGCAGATCAATTGCGGCCAGACCAGCAGCAAACTCTGCCCCAGGGGCAACGGCCCGGCGATGGCATAGGAGGCCTGTTCCATGGTGATGGGCCCCAGCGTGCGGATGGTGGGAACCAGCAAGGTGGTTGTGGCCTCGCTGAACAACTGGCTGGGGGAGATGCGCAGCAGGTTTTGCACAAACCCCTGGTAACTGATCAGTTCATTAATATCGGTAACCTGTGCGGGCGCCGTAGATTCTACAATGATGTTGATGATCATTGTAAAGAACAGGCTAAAAAACAGCCAGACCGCCAGGCCGGACAGGGCGGAGGTCGCGGCCTGTTTAAACTTGATGGAAAACATGATGGCCAGGTTCAGCCAGACACCGATATAGACAATGCTGATCAGCAGGAAAAAAAACACCCGCCAGACTTCTTCCGGGGTCGGCGGAATTCCCGTCGTTAGGATGCCGCTGCCCACCATTAGCAATCCCAGGATCATCATCATGAAGGCTATAATCAGCAGCGCAGCAACAAACTTGGCATTAATAATATAGTCCCGGGGAATGGGCTGGGCTAGAAGGCGGCTCAAAGTGCCCCGGCTCCGTTCTGAATTGATAGCATCAAAACCAAGGGCTATGCCGATAATCGGGCCAAGCAGGCTGATGAAAGTAATAAAGGGGGGCAGACTACCATCAGTAGCTGTAAATAACTTAAGAAAAACAAAGGATGTGGCCGTATCCTCGGCAATGGCTCCCTGAAGACTTGATATGGCCGTAGAGAGGGAGGCAACAGTGATCAGCAGCATCAGTCCCAGCAAAATCATGAAGCGCCAGCTATTAATATGATCCATGGCTTCCTTTTGCACCATGGCCCAAAAAGGGTGCTGTGTTTCGGGCGGCCCTTGCCGCCTAAACAGATTGCCAATCTTTTCCCGCAAAACTACCACCATCCTAAATTCCCCCTTCAAAATAGCGGTGATAAATTTCATCCAGGCCATAGTCATGCTGGCTCAGGTGGCTAAGACGCGCCCCATGTTTTATGATGGCGCCGGCTACCCCTGCGGCGACTGGCTGCCGGCAAAAGATCAAGAGGCGATTCCCCTTTTGCTCAATCCTGGATACATGCGGAATAGCCTCTAAGGCGGCAATTAGCTGCTTTCCGGCGGGTTCTGCCTCCACCTCCAGCAGGACGGGATCATTCTTAAAAAGTCCGAAGGCCAGTTCCTTGATTGGTCCGGCAGCGATCAATTTGCCCTCGACGAACAGGCCGACTCGATCACAGATTTGCTGAACCTGGTAAAGATTATGGGATGAAAGCAGGACAGTCATGCCCTTATCTTGGTTCAGTTTTCTAATCAGCGCCAGCAGTTCCCGCACACCTTCGGGATCGATCCCATTAGTGGGTTCATCCAGAATAATGACCTCCGGCTCCTTGATTAATATGTCCGCCAGGCCCAAGCGCTGTTTCATGCCCCGGGAATAAGTCTGCACTTTTTCATCGGCCTTGGAGGTTAGCCCTACCTGTTCCAACAGGTGCCGGGCCCTTTCCTGGGCGGCGGAGAATTTGATACGGTTAAGGGCAGCTGTATAAAGCAGGTTATCCCGGCCGCTTAAATTCTCATAGAAGCCCACCTCATCGGGGAGATAGCCGACCTTTTCCTTGGCCAAAAAAGGCTGGAAGGCGGGGTCGAATCCGCACACCTTAATTTTTCCCGCAGTGGGTTCCGCTAGTCCCAGCAGCATTAAGATAGTGGTTGTTTTCCCGGCCCCATTCGGCCCCAATAGTCCAAATATCTCGCCCCGTCTAACGGCCAGGGTTAAACGATCAACGGCCGTTAATTGTTCGTACCGTTTGCTCAGCCCATCTATTTCAATAATGTTATCGTTGATCATCACTGCCTCCCGAATTTGCGGAAGAGGTAATAGATTCCCGCGGCGACCAGGGCGATAAGCAGGATCCCCACCCAGCCCCAGAGGGCAGATGTCTTTACTGTGACGCGAAAATCAGCATTATCCGCTACCTCTGCTGTCTGGGCCTTGATGCCGACCACATAATCACCGGAGATGGCCTTGCCGCTAGATTTGATGTAAACGTTGACCGTGGCAGATTCAGCGGGAAGCAGGGAATCAATCGTGCCTGGTTCAAATCTTACCTCCCAGTCCACGGGTGCAGTATTGCTAAGTTTAATTTTTTCCAGTTCCGATGATCCCGTGTTGTTAATCTGCAGCTCGATCATTTTTTCCCTGCCGGCATTTAGCTCAGTGCTCAAACGGCCGGTAGGTGTACCTAGCTCCATTCTGTAGGTTCCCGTAATGTTCACTTCCAGTTCGGTTTCTGCCGAAAATGATCCCGCCTGCGCCTTTACAGGAATTAGATAGTTCCCTGCTTCGATCTCAGATGGGGGGGCGATGGTTACACTGATCTTTTGGGCTGTGTTGGCTTCTACCTTGACAGAAGTGACCTTTTGTCCGGAGACCAGAAAATCAACATTCCAGCCTCTGGGCGCAGCAGCGGAAAGGGCATAGAGCTGTTCATCTGCCGTACGGTTTTTCAAAGTAAGATCGTAATTAAAGGCGGAATCAGCATTTCCTTGCATGTTGGGCTGATCGCTTTCCAGTTCGGTTTTAAAGGTGCCCTGCTGCGTGACATCGATAGTGATGGGCAACGTGCTGGTGCTACCGCTGCCCGAGGCGCGAAGCACGAAATGGTAGCTGCCCTTTTCCACCTGCAGGGGTACCTCGGTTTGCAGGTTAAAGCTTTCTTCACTCTGCGGCCTGACAGAAAGTTGGTTAATGCTCCACCCGCCTGCGGTTAAATTGGTTTCCCAGCCTTCCGGTTGTTCCGCAATCTGCAAGGCAACATGCTGGATGGAGTTGCTGCTATTGATCAGCCTGATGGAGTAATTGATGGATTCTCCCGGTGTGACGGCAATCCCCGGGTATTCCGTGAAAAGCATGACCTTCCCGGAAGCCAGTGCCGGCACAACCGGAAACAAAATCCCCCCTATTAAACAGAGCAGCATGAAGAAGAACGCGGTTTTTTGCCAGCGTTGCGGCAAAATAATCCCTCCCTAAAAATTGTTCATTTATAAATAGTTACGTATAAAGAACCGGTTTGGATTTAAAGGGGTTGATTTTTTTTGCCATTGGTATATAAAATAATTAGATCTGCAAGAAAGCAATTAAGAATCAGCTAATAAAGCGGGTGGGCAAAGTGCCGGATTATCGACAAAATCAAGCAGGGTACCCTCTGCAAGACTTTGATAATCTCTATCAACAAAACGCTTCCTATGTCTACAAAATTGCCTTGTATATCCTGCAGGATCCACTTGAGGCCGAGGATTTGTGTCATGATGTTTTTTTAGAGGTGATTCGCCGTCCGGAACAGTACGATCCCAAACGGGGCAGCATCAGAGCATGGCTAGGGGTTAAAACCAGGAGCAGGGCTATCGATCGCTTGCGAAGGCAAAAAGTACCGGCTGTTGGCAGTATAGTGGAGCCGGAAAGTACCGGCAGCGCCGATCCAACCGCCGAAGCAGTTTTATCCAAACTTGAAAGAGAAAACCTGCACGAATCCCTTCGGAATTTGAACGATTCCCAGCGGGGGGCACTGGCGGCGATATATTTTCGATCGATGCGGCAAAAGGACTGGGCAGAGGCAACAGGGCGGCCTCTGGGGACCGTCAAGTCCCTTGTCCGTTATGGAGTGAACAATATCAGGAAACATTTTATTCATACGGGTTGGCTGGAGCCTTAAAGGAGGGGCAAAAAGATGAACCCTGAGGAATGCAAGCGCTTTGAGCTAGAAATTGTCGACGATATTCTGGGCAATTTGCCCCAGGGTAGGGCGCAGGCCCTGCAAAACCATCTTGCCTGGTGCCGGTCATGCCGGAAGCTGCAAAAGGAATGGCTAAAGATATTAGAGAGCAACATCAGCGATGAACCTCCAGCCTCTCTCTATAGGCGTTTAAAAGGCAGCTACCTGCGCCAGCGGATCCGGCGCAGGCTTTTCCGCCCGGCAACTCTCTGGGGCGCGGCGTCTGTGGCGATGATGGCCATCTTCATTTTGGCAATTACGGCCATTCAAGGCAACAAGCCTTTGCAGCCCTGGGAACAGCTTCACGTGGCCCCAGAAGATATCCCCTCCTTTATCATGGATGATGCCAAAACAGTCCGCTACCAGGTCGAACCCCAAAATGGGCAGCTCAGCAGCCTTAACGGTATTATCTGGATCAATGGCCGCCGGGATGAAATATACTGCTATATGATGAACCTGGAAAATAAGGCTGAACATGATTATCAGATCTGGCTGGTTAAGCCCATCAGAAAAGAAAATGGTGGGTTACTGCGTATCATGAACGGAAATGGTCAGCTATACCTGCAGCAGCGGAATATTGCCGAGGTGCAGCAGATCAGCCTCAGCCTGGAGCCCAAGGGGGGAAGCCTTGCCCCAACCACCGAAGATATTGTCTTGGTTGACCTAAAATTAGGGGTGTGCATGGGGGAGTGCCATCCCCGCTCCCCCTGATGCATGTTATTTGCCTTCCTCCACAGTAATAGGGATATATTGCGTATTACCATTGCGGAAGAGCAAAAGAACCACCTTTTCCCCAATTTTTGTCTTTAATACCTCATCCTTCAGTGTATCAGGATCGTTAACCTTTTTCTTATTGTACTCGAGGACGATATCGCCCCTTTGCAGGCCTGCTTTTTGGGCCGGTGATCCTTCGGCAATAGCACTAATTAATACCCCTTCGGTTTTTTCCAGCCCAAAATAATTGGCTAGATCTTCCGTGACAGGCTGCATATAGACCCCCAGCCATGGCCTGATGACCTTGCCGCTGTTAATGAGTTGATCCAAAACTTGCGTAACAGTTGAGCTGGGTATGGCAAATCCTATGCCCTGGGCTTGGGCATTGATGGCCGTATTGATACCGATGACTTTACCCGAAAGATCGATGAGGGGGCCGCCGCTATTGCCCGGGTTAATGGAGGCATCGGTTTGCAGAAGATCCTTATATTCCGTATCCTGAATTGTCACGGGCCTGCCCTTGGCGCTGATAACGCCGACGGTAACTGTATGGTCAAGACCATAAGGGTTGCCAATGGCAATAACCCAGCTCCCCACTTCCAACTTATTGGTATCCCCGAACAGTAGGTAGGGGAGACTGTTACCGGCATCAATTTTTAGAACAGCTAAATCCAATTGGGTATCGGAACCAATCAATTTTGCCTCATAGGGCTCCTTTTCACTGCTGAGATAAACCTTAATCCTAGAGGCACCGCTGACGACATGATCGTTCGTGACGATATAACCATCGGCAGAAATTAGAAAACCGGAACCCAGGCCATTTCTAATTTCTGGTTGGCTTCTAAACAGATCCCCAAAGAAATCCCTGAAGAAAGGGTCACCGAGGAATGGATCGTATGCATCCCGGGCCTGCACCTCTGTTTCAATCTTTACTACGGCGGGACTCGTTTGTTTAACAATATTTTGGATTGTATCCGGCCCCAGCATAACGTTTGTGGGCGTTTCCGGGACCTGGACAGCTTCGGCGGGCGGGGCCTTTGTGATAGATATAGTATACTCACTACAAAAAATTAGCCCGGTCGCCAATAAAATTACCGCCAGAAAAATAAAGATAGGGTAACCAATTGGCTTCCTATTTTTAGACCACATCTTTTAAAATCCACCTCCGTTATATGGTTATTGAAAATAAAATACCCTCTATGGTTATTACGTAATAGAAACAGTAAAGGTTTTAGAGGGTTGATATTTTTTTTAATACTATTATTTCCATAAGGGACTGTTTTCATCAGGTAAAATGGTACGTGGCATCTCCACCCGGGCCGTTTTCTGGGGATCGACGATCTGGCAAACCTTGAGATCGCCTACCGCGCTGATGAGCATGGCAGCTTCGGCCACCGGCATATCTGTTTTGTACATGACAAGCTTGATCATATCATCCAAGGCCTGCTGGGCGGCATCATCCAGTGTAGGGCCATGGCCAATGGTGATAAACCGATCCCTTTGTTCAACAATAGGACGCAGTGGTTTGTACTGCGGCATGGAAATTAGACCAAACCTGAGTCGTACAACGGCGGGAATTTCCACCCCGCAAATGACGGCCTCTCCATCCCCCATTCCGGCATGAACATCGCCTAGGCCAAACAGCGCACCATTTTGCCTAACCAAAAAATAGAGCTTGGATCCCTTGGTAATCACTGTTGCATCCATATTGCCGCCGTGATCCCCGATTTCACCACAGGGAATGGCCCCTTGTTCCGGGGAAACCCCGATAACTCCCACCATAGGGCGGATGGGAAAGGAAAGGGATTGGTTAAACTGGAACCTGTTTCCCCTTACCGGGATCATTTTAGTTGTGGGCGTATCAAAGCGACTGCCAAAAGCGCCCTCACCGGGGATTGTAACCATAAAACCATTTTCTCCGAGCTCAATATCTAAAATTTCCACAGTGAGCAGATCCCCCGGCTTTGCGCCATTAATAGCAATTGGTCCGGTAGCGGGGTTTACTTTGGCAAAATCTATTTCTGTGATAAGATCCTTTTCGCTTTTTAACTGCCCGGTAAAGCAATCGTGTGTCTGGACATCAACTGTCTCACCTGCCTCCACCATGGCGACCGGCTTTTGATCGGGACTGAACCGGTAGGTGATCTTGTCTCTGGTGATCAGTGTCATGCGTGTTTTTCCTCCTCTATCAATTGTATATTCGACAATTTTTGTGTGAGCAAGCCCTGGGGCCTAGTTAGCACAGTAACCGTTAGGATTATTCCCACCAGGAACATCCTGATGAAACCAATCTGGGTAGCCACGCTTGCGGGCACCAGATTAGTAATGAAATCGCTTCCGACCCAAACTCCCCAGACGAGAAATGCACCCAAGATGACACCTCTGTTGTTTCCGGTGCCCCCAACCATGACCATTAACCAGACAAGGAAAGTGGACATCAGCGGTGAAAAGGTTTGCGGGCTGACAAACCCTGTATAGTGTACATACACGGCGCCTGCCAGACCGGCGACCATGGAACTAAAGACAAAGCTCTGACGACGAAAATTAAAGCAATCCTTACCCGACATATCGGTAAGGGTCTCATCCTCACGGATAGCTCTCAAGACCCGTCCCCATGGTGAGTTGACGGCACGTTCCATGGATAAATAGGTAAGCGTTAGTGCCACAATAGCAATGATCAGGTAGATAAAGACATAGAAACGGGGGTTCACCAGTGAAAAGAATGGTTGGGGAATATCCCTTATTCCCCAGACGCCATTGGTTAGCCACGATTCGTTTTTGATGATCAGGAAAAAGGTTTCCTGAATGGCAAGCAAGGCAATGGCGAAAGGCCCTCCCCGCAGCTTGAGGGCGGGGATAGCTACCAGGTAGGCAATCAATCCGGCCATACAGGCAGCCCCGGCCATGCCCATAAGGATCGGCAAATGGAAACCCCCCAAATGCTCAGGGCTCGGAAGGCCACATAATATAGCGGAGGTATAGGCCCCGACCATATAGAAGGCTCCTATACCGAAGTTCATCAGACCGGTGTAACCCCATTGCATATTTAGGGATAAGGCAAGCATAGCATAGATACAGGCCATAACGAGGTATGAGGAGAGATAATTAACCATAGCAGTTAGTTTCCTTCTTTTGTTTAATATTTTTAACGTTTAAGGTTGAACTGTGGTTTGCCGAACAAACCATAAGGCCTAAGCAACAGGATGACGATGACAAATATAAAGGCCACGGCTGGCTTATAGGCCGAAACATTGATTTGCAGCTCCATGGCCGTCACCAAGTTCTGAATCAAACCGGTGACCAGTTCTTCTGTAATGCCAATGGTCATACCACCAATCAATGCGCCCCAGAAACTACCAATACCTCCCATGATCACTGCTACGAACATGGGGATGAGGAAGTTCCATCCCATGTTGGGATTGAGTTGTACCTGTATACCGAAAAGGGTGCCCCCTACCCCAGCTAGAATACCACAAATGATCCATGTACACATGATCATCAGGGATGGCTGCATGCCGGAGGCTTGGGCCAGGGCCTTGTTATCGGATACAGAGCGTAGGGCTTTGCCGATCCTGCTGCTTTTCAGGAAATAATAGACTGCTGCTACCAGCAATAGCGATGAAAGCAAGATGAACAGGTTGTCCGGCCTGATGCTGATACCCAAAAACTCCTTGCTCAGCTGGACCTCGCTAGAGTAATAACGCACCTTGGGTCCCCAAATCATAAATATAATGGAACGTATAATGAAAGAAACCCCCAAGGAGGCAATGGACATAAACAGGGAGGAAACTCCCATGTTTCTTAATCTGCGAAAGAACAGGTAATCAAAAGCCAGCATGACCATTACAGTTACCAGTGCTGCAAGAAGGACGGCCAGGACCATAGACCAACCAAAACTAAGGCCGGCAAAAGTACCCTGGCCGGGTACTACGGATAGAAAAGCAAGGGTAGTAAAAGCACCAAGGGTAAAAAAATCGCCATAGGCAAAATTAAAAAAATCGAGTATATCTGACATCAAAGTGAGCCCGATTGCCCCAACTGTGATAATACTCCCGTAGACGAGACCGCTTATTAGAAGATCGACCAGATCCGTCATAATTACCTCCATCTAAACTACGGGGAGGAGACACGCCCTCCAAAGTAAAGTTCTTTTACATCTTGATTAGCCAAAAATTTATCGGTGCTATCTTCGTACCTTATCTTGCCTGCCGACATGAGGTAACCCCGATCGGATAGGCGGACAGCATCAAGTGTCTGGGTAACCAGCAATACCGAGCTTTTCAGGCGGGCGGTGATTTCCCTGATCTGTTCCAGCATGATGTAGATCAAGTTAGGTGCCAATCCCGCTGTGGGCTCATCTAATAAAAGAAGATCAGGATGCGTCATCAGGCCGCGGGCGATGGCCAGCATCTGCCTCTGGCCGCCGGAAAGACTTCCGGCCAGTTGCCCCATGCGCTCCTTTAGCTGTGGAAAAAGATCACATACCTCCTCGATGCGTTCGGAAGTGTTTTCCCTAACGAGATAGGCGCCCATTTCCAAATTATCCCGCACAGACATGGAGGCAAAGACGTTATCATCCTGGGGAACCCAGCTTATTCCCCGGGAAGTAATTTGCCAGGGATGACAACCGTTTAAAGGGCTGCCTTTTAGCAAGATATTCCCGTTCCGGGGTGTGAGCATGCCGGCTATTACCTTAAGCAGCGTACTCTTGCCTGCTCCATTGGGGCCAATGATAGCCACGATCTCACCGGGACCAATGGTTGCTGAAACATCGAATATGACGTCCTGAACACCATATCCCGCTACGAGATTATTAACTTTAAGAATATCACTCATGCTTTTTTTCCTCCCCGCCCCGGCCCAAATATGCTTCTATTACCGCAGGGTTGGAGCGTACCTGTTGAGGCGTTCCTTGCGTAAAATTTCTACCCTCAACCATGACGATGATCGTATCACAGATATTCATGATGATATCCATATCATGTTCCACAATAAACAGGGTAAGCCCCCGCTCGCGTGAAAGGTTTTGAATATGGCTCATTATTTTGTCCTGAAGAGCAGGAGGGACCCCTGCCCCAGGTTCATCCAGAAGGACCATATCCAGATCTACCATCATCATGCGGGCGATTTCCAAAAGCTTTTTTTCCCCTCCTGAGAGATACTTGGCCGGAAGGTCCTTTTTTTGCTCCAGCTCAATAAATTTAAGGATATCCACAGCTTTCCGGGCAAACTGTTTTTGTTGATTCTGCACCTGCCCGGATCTGAACCAAGCGTTGAAGAGGCCTTCCCCCAACTGTTCCTCACAAATGACCATTAGATTTTCCAGAACCGTCATTTCAGGATAATCCCGGGCGATCTGGAAACTGCGGAATAACCTGCTTTTAAAAACTTGGTGCGGGGTCAGGCTGGTGATATCTTTGCCCTTAAAAAAGACCTTGCCTGCATCAGGAACAAGAAACCCGGTGATCAGGTTAAACAGGGTGGTTTTCCCCGCTCCGTTGGGTCCAATCAGGCCAGTGATAGAGCCTTTCCTGACCTCTAGTGAGCAATCATTGACGGCTGCGACCCCACCAAATTTCTTGGTTAGGCCCTTGACTTGTAGAATTGCTTCGGACATGGCCCCGCACCTCTTTGCACTCTTTTTTATAATCCATGGTTACAGCTATAAACCTAACTCTTTGAATTGCTACTTCATATTCGTTTATTGTTCTGCCAGGACTGATTTGACGGGAACGATATCGCCATTTTCGATTTTCCAAATAAGAATGGGTGTGACTGTATCACCATATTCATCAAAATCGATCGATCCTGCTGCACCTTCGTAGTTGATCGCTGTCCCGTCAGCAATCATTTGGAAAGCCTTTTTAAATTCCTCCACACCTGCATTGATTTCCTCGCCGGGAGGATTGCAAACGACACGCAGGTTATCGCGGATGGCCATGCCCGGATCCGCCTCAAATGCCTCTTCGCCGGCAGCTGCGATGGCCAGGGCAATGGCAACTACACCATCATAAGCATTTTCGGTATAGGCAGTGGCTGGCTTTTCACCATACTCGGCCTGGTAATCATCGAGATAGGTTGCATAGGATGGGGTTTCCGCAGCACCCGGGCCCGTGCCATACATTCCTTCCAGAAAGTCGCCGCCAACATCTTCGATGATTTGCGTAGACTGCATGCCATCAGGGAACATAAACTGATCGAAAAGCCCTGCCGAAAGTGCTTCCCTGATGATAACCACACCGCTTTCCGGATAGGCAATGAGAATGAGTACATCGGGATCGCCCTTGGCCAGCTCGTTGAGCTGCATCCTATAGGCGACTTCCCCTGGATCGTAGGCAGCAGTGCCCAGAACCTTGCCCCCCAATTTTTCAAAGCTTACGGTCGTGCTTTCCGCCAGCCCCCCACCATAGGGATCGTTGATGTAAAGGATTGCTGCTGTTTTGTAACCACAATCCCAGGCTTGTTGGCCAAGAACCTGACCCTGAATGGCATCGGAAGCCGTTGTCCTAAAGGTATAATCGTCATCGTCCAGTGTTGTAACCCAGGTTGGGGTATTGGATGGTGAGATGAGAACAACATGATTTGCCGAAGCCACAGGTGTGGCCACATCCAGCCTGATCATTGGACCGATAATGGCCGGGACCTTGTCCACATTGACAAGTTTCTCGGCACCATCCCGCAGCGCGGTGGGCTCAGATTGGCAATCCCGGAAGACCACCTTTAGTTTTTTGCCCAAGGGCCCGCCTGCCTCGTTGATCTGTTTTACTGCCAGGTTAACGCCTTTTTGTACGTTTTGCCCATAATCGGCAAGATCCCCGCTCATGGGAAGCAGGGCACCAATAGTAATTTCCCCGCCCTCTTCAACTGCCACACCACCGTCGCCGCTACTGCTTTCCTCTGTTCCGCATCCAGGCAACATCAATGAGCCGCAGATAAACATGAACAGAAGTGACAACACGAATACTCTTTTTCTCATACTGAGTCCCCCCTACAAAATGATGAATACATTGGAAAGCAGCCTCTACAGGGCTTGTCCCCGATAGAGACTGCCTTTGCCCATAATTGCCCTTCTGATTTATTCTATATGCCAGAAAAAAATAAGTCAAGCATTGTGGAAAAGATAAATTAAGTAAAAAATGCCGGCCGGGGAAACAAAAAATGATGCCCGGGGGTTATGATATAATTATAAATTAAAGATTTGAAAGGGAGAAGAAAAGATGGCACAACGAATCGAAGAAATATTACCGGCAATATTTAAAATTGAAGTTCCTTTAAGGGGCAATCCCCTGAAAAGTATTAACTCGTATCTGATCAGAGGAAATGGGCGGGATTTAATTATAGACACGGGCATGAATACCAAAGAATGTTTAGCTGAGCTCCTGTCCGCCCTACATTTACTAGATGTGGACCTTAAAAAGGCAGACCTTTTTATTACCCATCTTCATGTCGATCATATGGGTTTGGTTTATTGCCTGGCCCAGGACAGCTCCGAGGTTTATTTCAATGGACCAGATCTGGAAATGATGAAGAATGTTGATTTTTGGGAACAGGCCTTCACATTTGTTTCCAGGCATGGTTTTCCCGAAGATGAGCTGCGGGAGGCCATCGACAGGCATCCCGCTCATAAGTTCAGGCTTCAGGATGAAACAATTTTTACCTTGCTTGGTGAGGGTGATATCCTTAAAAGAGGCAACTATATTTTTAAATGCCTAGAGACCCCGGGACATACCCATGGAAGCATGTGTCTTTATGAACCCAAGGAAAAAATCCTTTTTGCCGGTGATCATATTCTTGGGGATATTACGCCCAACATATCCTTAAACACTGAATTGGATTACAACCCTCTCAAAAACTATCTGCACAGCTTGGACAAAATCCATCAAATGGATATAGAATTGGTCTTGCCAGGCCATCGCAGCCCCCTGACTGATTTCCGGCGAAGGATTTCCGAACTAAAGGATCATCACAGGCAAAGAAAAAATGAGATCATGGAGGTATTAAAGAAAAATCCTGAAAACGCCTACGGGGTTGCTTCTAAAATTAGCTGGGATCTGCAGGAAAGATGGGAACATTTCCCCGCAGTGCAAAAATGGTTTGCCATCTCAGAGGTCCTGGCACATCTGAAAGACATGGAAGAGGAGGGCCTTGTTTACCCCGAAAAGTCCGGGGAAAACTTCACCTTCTGGAAAAGGTAGGCCTGCCGCAGCAAAATGAATATTTTTGTAACTTTGCAGGATTATGCCAGCCTGGGGAGAATAAATGTTATGGTTTGCCGCAATTTGAACTCCGGGGTATGCACGGGTAAACATACTGCTGCCCTAGGGTTTTACCATTGAAAAGGTGCATTAGTGCATATTATTAATGTAGGATTTAAAAAATTTTTGATGAGGTGAGCCTTGTGGTAGATATTCGCATGGAACCTGTGGGGGTGGTCAGGGGTGGCACGGGCGATATTTATGCCATGTCCAAGGAAGGCGAAAACGCTATTGTTGAGGTAAAACCGGAGTATTTGCCGGCGCTGCAACGTATCGGGGAAAATTCACATCTTTGGATTATCTGCTGGTTTGACAGGGCCGATCGGAATGTTTTGCAGACCATGCCACGTATTATGGAACCGGAGCCGGTCGATTTTGGGGTTTTTGCCCTGCGCTGTTTTTCCCGGCCCAATCCTATCGCCATTACCCCGGTTTTCCTGGAAAAGGTGGAGGGGAATTTACTTTACGTGGCAGGCCTGGATGCTATCGAGGGAACACCGGTACTGGATATCAAGCCTTACTTTGAGCAGGATAGCATTTTCTCTCCCCGTACCAGCTATGTCAGGCCCAAAAATGAGGATACACGCCGGGGACTGATGCATAAGCTGACCTATCGTCATCACAGGGCAGAATCGGCTGCACTGGAATTGGGTCTCAGCATCTGTCTGGAGGCCGAAAATCACTTGGGGCATTTGTTCGATGAGACAATATTTGTTACAGTGCGAGGATCGCGGGAGCTGGCTGATGTTATCCAGGGCATAACCAGGGCCCGGTTGGCCAACCCCCCCCGTTTTACTTTTAACGAAACCGACAGTCTGGATGAGGTAGTTTTTACCAAAGGGGATAGGCGGTTAAAATTTACAGTCAAAAAAAGGTTTTCCCCGGATGACGATTTGCGGGGTTTGCCCGCTAATGAGCTTTTTATACTGGAGGTTAACTGAAACCAGAAGCTGGGGGATACCAATTAGGAAGGACTTTAGATAATGATAGGTGAGGGGTTTTCCCGGGGGCGGGAAAACAGGAACGCTGGTTTCCTGTGGAAATGGTGTTAAAGGGGAAGGATTTTTGCCGAGTTGTGCTGTGGAGGTGAGGGCCGTGCAGCGGCTTGGGATGGAACATGGTAAACCGATCAGAAGGCATTACCTTTCTAATCGCGATCTGTTAATAATTGCCATATCGAGCGGTATTGGCGGGGTGATGAGTACCTATATAGGTTACCTGGGGAATTTTCTCAACCGCCTTTTTGGCATACCTTTCGGCGCGGGGCAGTTTGCTTCCGGACTCCATGTTTTCTGGATTATCCTGGCTGCGGGTCTAATCAGGGTCCCCGGGGCAGCGACTGTAGCTGGTTTGCTTAAAGGGATTATTGAACTTTTTACGGGAAGCACCCATGGGGTGGCCATTGTCATTGTTTCCCTATTGCAGGGATTTTTGGTTGATGTTGTGCTGTTTATTCTAAGAAGGCACAATCTCCCTGCCTATGCCCTAGCCGGTGGAGTTGGCGCTGCCTCCAACGTTATTATTTTTCAGGTCTTTTATTTTTCCGGTGCCCCTCCTTCTTTTATACTACTTATTTCAGGGATTGCCTTTGTTTCCGGCATTTTCTTTGGGGGCGGATTTGGGCATGGCGTTTTGGAGATCGTGCGGAGGGCACGTCCTTTTCGTTTAGGCCTTGATCCCCCCCAAAAACCGGCGGCAGCTTTTTCCCAGCATCTGCGCACTGTCGGACTCGTTTTTACGATCCTTTTGGCACTTTCCTTTTCTGCCGGTGCCACCTATTATTTTGCTGTGGTTTATGAACCTCCCTGGGGCGGGCCGGAATGCCTGGTGGAGGGGAAGGTAGAAAAAACCCTTAATTTTCAACTATCCTATTTTGCCGGGGAGGAAACGACCATTGTTGCCGAACTGGTTGGGGAGATAACCCATCTGCCTCCCCAGGAATACAGTGGCATTCCGGTCAGGTCTATTTTGGAAAAGGCAGGCCCGGAGATGGATGCCCGTCAACTCAGGGTAGTGGCCAGCGATGGGTATGAGGTTGAATTTCCCCTAGCGGACGTGCTTGCCGATGATGAAATGTTGCTCATTGTCGAGGAGAAGGCTTTGCGCCTGATCGCCGGGAACTATCCCGGGAGTTATTGGGTCCGGCAGGTTGTCAGATTTATTGTTGAGTAAGCGGGCAGCCACGGCGCTGGGGACTGGATTGGAGACGGGAATGAGTACTGAGGTAACTGCAAATTTATGTGAACCTATCGCAACCGTTGAAGGACTTTCCTTTACCTATGCCGGGGCATCTAATCCTGTACTCCTGGATCTTAATTTTCAGATCATGCCGGGGGAATTCGTTGTCATTACCGGCCCCAGCGGTTGCGGGAAATCTACATTGGCTCTTTGCCTGACCGGCTTTATCCCCCATGCTTTTTCCGGGGAAATGAAGGGAACTGTCCGTATCAGCGGGGTGGATACCCGGCAGGTTTTACCCGGCAAACTGGCGGGGATTAGCGGCCTGGTCCAGCAGGATCCGGAGGCCCAGCTCTGCACCCTAAAGGTGATCGATGAAGTGGCCTTCGGGCCGGAAAATCTTCGCCTGCCCCCCGGGGAAATTAAAAAAAGGATCGAATGGGCCCTCGGGGCAGTCGATTCCCTCGACCTGCTTTTTAAAGATGTTCATACCCTTTCCGGTGGGGAAAAACAACGCGTGGCTATTGCCTCGGTACTAGCCATGAGGCCGGGCCTGCTGATTCTAGACGAACCAACCGCCAATCTTGATCCGCGCAGCACAGTGGAGGTATTGCAGGCGATCGAAAGCCTGCGAAGTGAAAAAAATACTGCAATTATCGTGATCGAACATCGGCTAAGTAAGGTTTTGCCCCTGGCTGATCGCCTCATCGTCATGGAGGAAGGTAAAATTACCGCCATGGGCCGCCCCCGGGAAACGGGCACCTGTTACCGCAAAAAGTTACTGATAAGGAAAAGGAGGGTTTTGCCGGATTTTAAGCGTTTTTTTGGCGGGCAGGAAAATCCGGGGGACAGTGATAAACCCCTTCTTGTTGCAGAAAATATTACTGCGGGATATACAGAAAGACCGGTTCTTGCCGGTATTAATTTCCAGCTTTATCCCGGGGAATTTTCGGTATTGATGGGCGATAACGGTAGCGGAAAGACATCCCTGCTCCATGTTTTATTGGGAATCCTAAAGCCCTGGGAGGGGCGTGTGCTTTTTCAGGAAAAGGATGTGACCTCCTGGAGCGTGGCCCAGCGGGCCCGATTTATGGGCCTTACTTTTCAGAATCCTAATCACCAGCTTTTTGAAAAAACAGTTTTGCGCGAGGCAGGGCTACCCCGGCGTTTTCTCGGGCAAGGCGAGGAAAAGGATTCCGCCGTTATCGAAAATTTGTTGGAATATTTTGGGTTGCTGCCATACAAAGAATCGCTGCCCCAGGCACTTAGCATGGGCGAGAAAAAGCGTCTGACCTTCATTTCAGTGCTGGCCTACTATCCGCCACTATTGCTTTTGGACGAACCGCTAGTCGGCCAGGACGAGGAAAACCTTGCCTACCTGGGGGAGATCCTGCACGAATACCGGAAACGGGGAGGGGCAGTCTTGATGATTTGCCACGAACCGGCAGTGGTACGTGCTTTTGACGGGCGTGTGCTGTTTTTGGAGGCAGGGAAACTGATAGTCGACGCTCCCTCGAAGGAGGCTTTTTTAATGCTCAAGGAAAATGGTTACGGGGAAGAATATTATTGAGAAAAGGTGGGCGGACATCGGTGAATACAAAAAGCGGTTTTTTTTCCTTGAGGAAAGGGACAACCCTTTTTTACCCCGGGCTCAGTTATGTGCCGGGGGCAACCTTTATTCACCGCATCCACCCTATCGTCAAGCTTTTGGTGTTGATTATTTTTAACATAGCCGTCTTTACGATAACAAATTTCCAGGCAGGACTCTTTCTCCTGGCATTTTTATTGTTGGCCTACCGGGCCGGGGGCTTGGGTTTTTCCTTTTTTTGGCGCAAACTGCGTATTATTATCTTTTTCAGCTTACTTATTTTGCTGGTCCAGCTCTTTTTTGTGCGGGGTGGCCACCTGCTCGGCGAAATTGCCCTGGGGCCGTTCAGGCTGGGAATCTGGTCCCTGGGCTTGTTCGATGGGTTATCATTATCGTTGCGTTTCATCAATGTCATTGCTTCCAGTTTTCTTTTTGTGACGATCACTGATCCCAACCGCTTGGCTTACAGTCTGATGCAGGCGGGCCTACCCTATCGCCTGGGGTTTATGCTCATCACTGCCCTACGCTTTATTCCCGTTTTTCATCTGGAGCTAAGTCAAGTGCGTTACGCCCAGATGGCCAAGGGCATTGAACTGGAAAAAGCCTCCTTGCGCAGGCTGGGAAGGTATGTTTATTACTTGCTCATACCCCTGGTCATCTCTGCCCTGGAAAAGGTCGATTCCCTCACTATTTCCATGGAAAGCCGCGCTTTTGGCCTCCATCCTTCCAGAACCTATCTGACACGGCAGTCGCTCAAGGCAACCGATTGGCTCGTGCTCGCCTCTACCCTTGTTCTATTTCTTGTCCTATTTAAGTTATATGCAGGCAAGATGTCGCTATAAATCCCTGCGGTGATCCTTGCGTTCTTGCTGCCGGATAATTGACATATGTCCAATATAAGATTAAAATGATTCGTATGAAACAGCAAGAATATAACAAATAGGCACCATCATAAATAGTGCCTGTCTAGTCGGATTAAAAGACCATTTCAATTGATAAGGGTGGGACCAAAAACGTGAAAATACTTAAAGAAATTATATCAATGCTGGATAGCGACGTCCCTGTAAAGGAAGTAAGAATAGGGCCATTCTGGACGGCTGTCTGGACCCGTAACTGTGGACTGGCCTCCACAATTTTTAACCATGAGCACGGATCGGGTCCTCCTGTCCGCCAGGCAGGTTCCCTCGTGGGAAGATCGGCGCGTGAGCTGTGCGAATACGCCCTTAGCGGAAGTTTGCTGGAGCGCAGCGTGGGGCTGGCCGCCATCAATTCACTGGTGGAGGTCGACCCTGCAGGGTGCCGTAAAATCAACGCGGCGGAGGTGCTCATGGAAAAGGGCAAAGGTAAAAAGATCTGCGTTGTTGGACATTTCCCCTTTGTACCCCGCCTGCAGGAAGTGGCGGAAAAGCTATGGGTGTTGGAGAGGCGCCCGCGCCTGGGTGATCTGCCGGCAAAGGAGGCCGAAAACATCATGCCCCAGGCCGATGTGCTGGCTATCACCGGCACGGCCCTTATTAATGAAACGATGGATCAACTGCTTTCACTTTGCCGCAAGGATGCCCTGATAATGGTTTTGGGCCCGACAACACCCCTGTCCCCGGTCTGGTTCGATCATGGAGTCGATCTGGTTTCCGGCACACAGGTGACCGAACCCGCAACGGTGTTGCGCCTCGTTTCGGAAGGAATTATCTTCAGTGAATTTCGCCGCAGAGGCGTCAGGCTGCTTACCATGGCCAGGGAAGGATAATGATCGTGCTATGGCGGCGCTGTGGGCGGGTCGTTTAAAACAGGCAACAGCACCGGGTGCAGTAGCCTTGGAGGAGAAATGCCAGGAATATCATTTTGGGATAGAAAAATCTTTTCTGTGAAAAATAGACGTAGGAAACTGAAGGTCTAGCAATAGAAAACAGGGTGAAACAGGGTGAAACAGGGTGGCAACGCCTCCGGGGTGCGTGAAATGAGTGCAAAAAAGTGAGTAAGTCATTACCTGCCATCCTTCCTGAGGATGTGGTGCCCCCTGCCTGCAGGTTTTGCAAACAATGCGAGGTTGGACACCATGGGACGAGGGTTATCTGGGGCGAGGGCAATCCAGCCGCTCCCCTTTTCGTTATTCTCGATAACCCCGGTGCCAGGGAGGATAAAGAGGGTGTTCCCTATTTGTGCGGAACAAGGGAGACCATGCAGACGGCGGCTTATGAAGCCGGAGTTGAGCCCGGTTCCATGTATATCAGCTATCTACTCAAGTGCAGGCCCAGGAGGGCCTATGATAAGGAAAAGGCACGGGCAACCTGTCTCAATTATTTATGGGGGCAACTTGAGGCAGCGGATCCAAAGGTGATAATGTGCCTGGGAAATGTTGTTTGCCAGGCACTTTTTGGGGAGGCAGATATTTCGGTAAAAGAATTGCGGGGGAGGGTTCACCTCCTTAAAAATTATCGTATCGTAACGTCCTATCATCCACTGGCTGTGCGCAGAAGGCCGGTGCTCTATAAATACTTTTTGCAGGATTGGCGCCTGGTGGTGGAGCAGCTGGCGCTGTTTCAATAGTTACCAGGAAGACTTTTCTGTGGTCCCGGGATGCCTGTGCCCCCTATGTCATTGTGCCCTCTTTACCTTGTTAACTTGTCAATGATCTTGATCATCTCATCAATTTTTTGTCCCTTGTTTACCTGATCCCCGGAATCAAGGGCTTCTGCTACGCAACTCCTCAGATGGGCATCGAGCACATCCTTGTTGATGTTTTTTAGAATCCCGATGGAGGCCATCAATTGGTTGGAAATGTCGATACAGTAGCGATCGTCCTCCACCATTTTGATGAGCCCTTCTACCTGACCGCGCACCGTCTTCAGCTTTTTCAAGGTTAGCTCCCTGTCCGCCTTCATTTTTTAAGCCTGCTCCGCAATGGAGATTACTTCATAGCCTGCTTCTTCAACAGCATGTCTTAATGTTTCGTCGGGAATAGCCTTGCTTGATGACACCCGGGCGGAACCATCATCCAGGTCTACAAGGACGCTGACCCCCCCCAAACCTTTTAGGGCTTTTTCCACATGCGCCTTGCAGTTGTTGCACATCATACCCTTAATTTCTAAAACCTTTTCCATTTGTTCAACCTCACTTTCCTTCATATTTTGCTGGTCCCGATGCCTCCTGTTGGAGGACTGCTGATCGGTTCTTGTCGCTGCTGATACTGATACCACTGCAGCCGTTGATGCTGTGGCAGCCGAAGAAGTCGTCTCTGCCGTTGGTGCAGTTGCCACCGCTGCTGGAGCTGATATGGTTTTTGCCGCGGCAATGATATTTGTTTGCTCCAATGTTTCTTTAGTGGTTATTGGCCGGAACTTGCGTAGTCTGAGGGCATTGGTAACCACAAAGAAGGAACTAAGGCTCATGGCTGCCGCGCCGATCATCGGTGTCAGCCTTAGCCCAAAGGCAGGATATAAAAGGCCGGCGGCCAGCGGTATGCCCAGAACATTGTAGAAAAATGCCCAAAAAAGATTCTGTTTTATATTTCTGATCGTTGCCCTGGACAACTCCATAGCCCCTACGGCATCCATTAGATCGCTTTTTGTCAAAACTATATCCGCAGCCTCGATGGCCACATCTGTGCCCGCTCCAATGGCGATTCCTGCATCCGCCCGTGCCAGAGCCGGTGCATCGTTGATCCCATCGCCGATCATGGCTACTTTTTGTCCCTGCTGTTGCAACGCCCGGATTTTCTGATCTTTTTCCTGTGGCAGCGCTTCGGCAATAACCTCGTCAATTCCCAGCCGTGAGCGGATAGCCTCAGCTGTTTTTCGGTTATCCCCGGTCAACATGACCACCTTGACCCCCATTTCCCTAAATCTCTCCACGGCCTGCCGGCTAGTGGGTTTGGGAACATCGGCC
Source organism: Bacillota bacterium (assembly GCA_012839215.1). GTDB lineage: Bacteria > Bacillota > Dethiobacteria > DTU022 > UBA8154 > DUNV01. The sequence goes on along the minus strand of DUNV01000101.1, from coordinate 878 downwards.
AGGGCAATCAGTCCCAGCAGGGAATGTTCTCCGGCAATATAGAGCGGGGTTTTCCCTTCAAGGGAAAAACGGTGGGCCCACCTTGCTGCTATCTCGGTGGAAACCCCTTTTTCATTGATAAATTTTTCATTCCCGGCCCGGTAGAAAGCTCCATCCACATAACCTTCCACCCCCTGGCCGGCAAAAGCCCTAAAACCGCTTACTTCTTCCGGGGGAATATTTTTATCCTTAGCATATTGCACAATGGCGGCAGCGAGGTGATGCTCCGAATTTTTTTCCAGCGCTTGGGCGATAGTCAGCAGTTCTTCCTCGGAGCTGGCTGAAGCAAGCACAAGATCGGTTACCCGTGGTTTCCCCTCAGTGAGCGTCCCGGTTTTATCAATGACGACAGTTTGCACTTGGTGGAAGACTTCAAGGGCTTCTGCCGATTTAACCAGAATGCCCTGTTCAGCCCCCCGGCCTGTGCCGACCATGATGGCCACAGGGGTTGCCAGCCCCAGGGCGCATGGACAGGAAATGACGAGGACGGTGATGCCCATGGACAGGGCAAACTCGAAACCAGCCCCGGCAATGAGCCATGCAGCCGTGGTAAGCAGCGCAATGCCGATCACCGTCGGAACGAAAATAGCGCTGATTTTATCAGCCAGCCGGGCCACAGGCGCTTTGGTGGCGTTGGCATCTTCCACTAAGGCGATTATTTTGGCCAGGGTGGTTTCCTCGCCCACATGCGTGGCCCGAAATTTAAAGGCTCCCGCCTGGTTGATCGTCGCTGCGCTGACACGATCACCAACTTGTTTTTCCACAGGGATGCTTTCACCGGTCAAGGAGGATTCGTCCAAGAAAGAATGTCCTTCGGTGATGATGCCATCCACGGGGAG
>DUNV01000008.1 GCA_012839215.1 Bacillota bacterium | reverse complement strand
GCCTTGCCTTATTAATTTCTTCATCGAGTTTGCGGTAAAGCCCCTCCAGTTCCGATGTATACCTGGCGATCCGCCGTTCAGATTCCTTGCGTCCTGTAATATCCCTTACAAAACTCTGGATGAGGCCATCACCCTTACGGGAAACAACTTTTATGCTAGCTTCAATGGGTATGATAAAACCATCCCTATGTAACATCGTTCCCTCAAAAAGCAGCTGATCACTTTCCATTAGCCGGGCCGTGCGTTCCCGCGTAAGCTTTTTTTCCTCGGGGCTGCGAATCTTGTCCAAATTGGCACCCAGCAGTTCATCCCGGCTGTAGCCCAACATCTGGCATGCTCTCTCGTTAAGATCGAGTATTTTACCGGCGAAATCACGGATGAAAAGCGCATCGTTGTTATTTTCCACGATGGTGCGGTATCTAAGTTCGCTTTCCCGTAGCACCTCCCGTGCCCTATATTGTTCGGTAACATCAGAAAAAACGATGACCACGCCGATGACTTTTCCGGCGCTGTCGTGGATGGGGGCAGCGCTATCAGCAATCTGGTACCTTTGGCCATCGCGGGCAATGAGGGTAGTATCATTGGCCAACCTGATGATCTCACCAACCCTTAGCACCTGGTGGGCCGGGTTGGAAGCAGGTGCACCGGTTTTGGCATCAATAATATGGAACACTTCCTCCAGCGGAAGGCCCTGTGCCTCGCCTTCCGGCCAGCCTGTCAGCTTTTCTGCCCTGGGGTTGAGGCGGGTTATTCGGCCATGTTCATCAGTAGCGATAACACCATCGCCAATAGAATGGAGGGTTACAGCAAGGTTCTCCTCGCTGGCTTTCAGCGTTTCCAAGGCCTTCTGGCGCTCTTTTTCCAGCCGCTGTCTGGTCAGAGCGCTGGAGATTGTATCAGCGACAATGCTCAGCAGCCCCACCTCTTCATCTGTTAAGGATTTCTTTTCCCGTACGGAATCAAAGGCAAGATAACTGTTGGCAAAGGCACCGGTTTTTGTATAAAAGGGAAGGATTAGAACAGACTTGATCCCTTGATATGTATATACCTTTCTTTCAGCCTGTGCCTCCTTAGGCAGTTCCTGCACATCGGAGATCCGTAAAGGAACCGCTCTTTGAATCTGTGCATAGAGCCAGGGAAAGGCACTTACAGGAAAACCCCGCGAAATGCCTGTGAGCGATCCCACGCCTGCTGCACACCATTCGTAAAGAAGATCCATAGTCTCCCCCGCAGGGGAAAGCTGATAGATGAGGCCCCGATCCATATCAAAAAATTTCCCCACCAGCCGCAGCGCCTGGCTAATCATTTCATCAATTTTACCGGCCCCTGTTTCCACAAAACTGCCGGAAATGCTGCTGACCATCTTTTCAAACTGGAGCTGGTGCTTTAACCTGTCCTCCAGTTTCTTGCGCCGTGTGATATCTGTCTTGAATTCGGCCGCGAGCCAGTCGCCTTCCTCGTTCTGGAAGGGTACAATCTGACAAGCCACGACGCGGTCACCCTCCTTGGGCAGGATCTGCTCAGAGAGCATAACCTGTTTTGTTTCCAAGGCTTCGGGAACCCCGCAATTTTCGCAGGGATCGTGGCGATCTTTAAAATACTCATAGCATTTGCGCCCCTGGGGCGATCCATAGATATCCTGCCAATGATCGTCCACAAATACAAGGTTAAAGTTTTTATCAATAATATCTACACCTGTCTGCGTAGCCCTTAAAATATGTTTCAGGCGCCGGGTCGTTTCCTTCAGTTCCTTTTTTATTTCATATTGTTCGGTCACATCCGAGAAAACCATGATCGCACCGGAAATATTTCCCCTGCTGTCACGAACCGGGGCCGCACTATCGGTAATCTGATATCTTTTCCCATCCCGGGCGACGAGGGTGGTGTCATTGGCCAACTTAACGATCTCCTCCGTAGCCAGCACATGGTGGACCGGACTTGGGGCGGGATTACCTGTTTGGGCATCAATAATATGGAATACTTCCTCCAGCGGCCGGCCTGCCGCCTCCTCCCTGGCCCATCCTGTCAGCTTTTCAGCTTGCGGATTCATGCGCTTTATTTTCCCCTGCAAGTCGGTGGTAATAACGCCGTCCCCGATGGAATCAAGGGTTGCATAAAGGTTTTCCCCTTTTTCCCGCAGGGTATTTTGGAAACGCTTCTCTTCCGTAATGTCGCGGAACACCGCCGCAAAATAACCGGGAGTATCGCTGTAGGCGGTTACCCCGTACCAACAATCGGTTGGTTCGAAATAATGCTCAAAGCGGGTGCTGCCGTGCCCGGCGGCCACCCGGCCAAAGGTCCCGATCCAGTCAAAGGAGGAGCTTTCAGTTCCTGGATATATTTCCGTAACTTTCCGCCCCAGGACCTGATCTTTCGGCAGTCCCATAATAGCCTCAAAAGCCGGATTCACTTCTAAAAAAAGATAATCCACGGGCCTGCCCTGGCCATCCAGCAGTATTTGGTGGTAGGCAAAAGCATCGGGCAGGCATTCCAACAACAATCGGTATTTTCCTTTCTCTACCATGGGTTTTTCCCCCAGCAATAATTTATGGTTAAAACCAATCCTTTTTAGGGTCATTTTAGTGATAAACAAATTACTAAGTTGCTATTGTTTACTGAATATTTTCGATACTAATAACCTTATTAAATTCGAGCATATCAAAGAGACGCCGAACATTTTCATTCCTAACATTGATCAATTGCAACTTGCCACACCGCTCTTCCAATTTTTTTTGGTAGAAAACAAGGGGGCCCAGGCAGCGTTTATGTATATATTTTGTCAGCGAAAAATCAAGAAAAACAACTAGGAATCCTTCTTCATAAAGGGTTTTTAATACCTGGGTTAAGGCCGAATAGTCTTCGGCATCGATCGTCCCTGAAAGATGCAAAACCGCGGTTTGGGCATCCTTTTTTTTTACTTCCATTCCTCTTAACCCTTCTGTTGTATTTTAGGTATTCCCGATTTTGATGACGCGGCCCAGTTCCAGCATATCGAAAAGATGTTTGATGTATTTATGGTTGACGTTGACCAGCTCCAGTTCGCCATCACGCTCCTTTAACCTTTTTTGAAACATGACCAGACTGCCCAGCCCCGCACTGTCAATCATCGCCAGCTCACGGCAATCCACCCGGATTAGCTTATAATCACTTTCAAAAAGTGATTGGAAAGCCTCCTTAAACTCCCTGGCATTGGTTAGATCGATTTTTTCCGGAGCAATAACGATACCAAACTTACTGTGTTTTTCAACAAGCATGCTAGTTTTTCTCCTTTCAGCCTGATTCCACCTTGAGAACCAGAAAGGTTATATCATCCCTGCCCTGCAGCGAGCCGCCATTGAATTGGCGAAAATCCTCGCGAATGATCTCTGCTATCGACTGTGGCGGAAGGTGGCTGTGCCCATAGAAAACCCCCGGAAGCCGCTTGCCATAATATTCGCCACCCGCAAGCTGTTCCGTTAGACCGTCAGTATTAAAAAAAATGGTGGTACCCGGGGTCAGCTTGATACCCTTTTCTTGCAGGTTCAATAATTCCTCGGAAAAAGCCGGGGAAAGAAAGAGTCCCCTGCTGACAAGTTTCAACCGCTCACCGTTTCCTAGCCTTACCAGAGGGGTATCCTGGAAACCTGCCGCGGTATAGGTAAGCTCCATCGTTTCCAGGTCGAGGACAGCCAGGAAGATACAGATAAAGTATTCCGCGGGCAAACTTTTCTGACGAAACCGGACAGAAAGATAACGTAGTATTTTGTCCGGGTGGATACGTTCCCCGGGGGAAAAAGAAAGATATCCCTTGATCGTATGTTTAACAAAGACGCTCAACATGGCACCGTCAACCCCGTGCCCGGTCACATCGGAAAGGTAGATAATCAGTTTTTTGCCCACCCGCTCGACATCATAAAAATCCCCGCCCAATTTTTCCGCAGGTTGATAATGGGCCGCAAAGGACAGCCCCTTTACCCTGGGTAAACTTTTCGGCAGCGTGCGTTCGTGGACCTGCCGGGCCTTATTAATTTCTTCGTCAAGTTTCAGGTAAAGACCTTCCAGTTCTGAGGTATATTTGGCGATCTGCCGCTCAGACTCCTTGCGCTCCGTGATATCCCTGACAAAACTCTGGATTAGCCCGCCGCCCTCACGTGAAACAACCTTGATGCTAACCTCAACCGGCACCGGCCTGCCATCCCTGTGCATTAGTTCCCCTTCGAAAAGCAACTGATCATTTTTCATCAGTTGGCTCGTGCGCACCGATGCAAGTTCCCGCTCCCTGGGGCTATGGATCATATCCACATTGGCACCTAGGAGTTCCCTTCTTTTATACCCCAGCATCCTGCAAGCTGTATTGTTAAGATCGATAATTTTTCCGGCAAAATCACGAATGAAAAGCGCATCGTTATTGTTTTCCACAATGGTGCGGTATCTTAGCTCGCTTTCCCTGAGCGCTTCTCGTGCCCTGTACTGTTCGGTAACATCAGAAAAAACTATCACCACACCGATAATTTTGCCTGTATCATCGTGGATGGGGGCGGCGCTGTCGGCAATCGGGAATTTTTTGCCGTTGCGAGCAATCAGGGTAGTGTCGTTGGCCAGCCTGATCGTCTTGCCGACTTTTAGCACATGGTAGGCAGGGCTGGGGGCCGGCGCGCCGGTTTTGGCATCGATGATACGAAACACTTCCTCCAGCGGCCGGCCCACTGCCTCCTCCTCAGGCCAACCCGTCAGCTTTTCGGCCCTGGGATTGAGGCGGGTAATTTTGCCATGCCCATCGGTGGCAATAACTCCATCGCCTATAGAACGCAGGGTTACAGCAAGGTTTTCTTCGCTTTTTTTCAAGGCTTCCTCGGCCCGCTTTAACCCGGTGATATCGACATGGCAGCCCACCATGCGGCGGGGGCGGCCATCGGGTTCCCATTCGACAACACGCCCGGCGCAGATGGCCCAGACAGTTGAACCATCCCGGTGCTGGTAACGCACCTCGAAGGAATAGGGCACCTTCCCTTTGCTGGCAAAATGCTGCTTTAGAAGGGCCTGGGTTGTGGGAAGATCGTCCTTAAAAATAATGCGCTGCCAGCTTTCCTGCCTGTTGGGCAGCTCATCTTCTTCATAACCAAACATTTTTTTGAAGGCAGGACTTAGATACTGGGTATTGTTTTTAAGATCCCAATCCCAGTACCCTGAAAGGGTAAGCTCCAGAACATCCTCGAAGACCTTTCTTTCATGCTCCAGCGCCTCTAGGGCCCTATGCCTCTGCTCCTCCAGCTGCTGCCTGGCCAGCGCACCGGAGATTGTATCGGCAACGATGCTCAATAGTTCCACTTGCTCCTCTGTCCAGGATTTTTTCTCCCTGACAGAATCAAAGGCAAGAAAACCGCTGGCAAGGGCACCGCTTTTGGCAGAAAAGGGCAGGATTAAAAAAGATTTGATACCCTGACGCCTGAAAGCCCACTTTTCTGCCTGTGCCTCCTCCGGAAGCCTTTCTATTTCCTCGATATAAAAAGGCGTTATTTTTTGCACCTGCCTGTGCAGCCAGGACAGCGAACCCCGGGAAAAGCGCTTAAGGTAGTTTTCTAACGGTTTGATCCCTTCATAGCACCATTCATGGGTGCTCTCCATCGTTTCTCCGTTGGGGGAAAGTTGAAAAACAACCCCGCGGTCTGCCTCAAAAAATTTTCCCGCCCGCCTCAACGATAGGTTGATCATTTCATCAATTTTTCCTGCCCCGGCAGCAACAAAACTACCTGAAATACCGCTGACCAGCTTTTCAAATTGGAGCTGGTATTTTAGTTTTTCCTCCAGCAGCTT
>DUNV01000100.1 GCA_012839215.1 Bacillota bacterium | reverse complement strand
GTTGGTTACATTAAGCGACGATCAAAAGAAACAGGGGTAAACCTTGCCAGCAACATATCCCTGAGAAAAATCTGGTTTAGGTAAAGATAACCTAACTATGTATCATACTTGAAATAGTAAATTGTCTTTGCTCCGGGATCATATAGGGCCAGCGTAAAATTAAAGGAACTTCTTTCAAACAAATGTATATCGCTCTCCGGGCAGGTGCTTTTGCTGTGCCGATCGAAAAAAAACCAGTAACCCGTCTCCAGGTGGGGTATCCCCAACTTTTCGGCGAAATTATGACAATATTCCACGCCATCTTTTTCACCGCCGTAGATAATCAGGTTGAGATTTTCACTGAGAGGTAATTTCCTCCAATTTGGGTGATTAGTTAAAGATTTCAAGATGTTTTTGGCATCTGAGGCATCAAGTACAAATTTGGCAAAGGTTTGTCCATCACCATGGAACCCCCCATGGGTATCTTCATATTCCACCAAGGCATCATTAGGTATGCTACTAATCTGTAGTACACCCGATATTTTTTCGTTTATCGGCTGGTGGGAACAACTGGCCAAATGACAAAAGATAGCTATTAACAAGGGTATACAATAAAACTGTCTTTTCACCTGCAAACTCCCACAAAGCAATTTCCATCAAAATATCATGTCAGGCGGTTATGATCAAGGGGGAGATGGGCCTTTTATTATGGGACTGAACCAATCTGCAAAAACCCATCCCTGATAAGTTCCCCCAGGTGGGAAAGATGGCTGGATATTACATACCCCGCCCCGGTGATTGCCTGCGCAACAAGATACCCTGCAATAATGATTGCTGCAGCAATGATGATCTTCCCGATCAAATCATGGTTTTCTTTCATGTTTTTACCGCCCTCCTTTGGATTGCGCCACGAGCTGCCCCGCCCTCTATATTAAGTATACTAGCTCACTCCCCAACAGGCAATTCTGCTTCGCTATTTTTTGCAAGCCAGATGCGGCAGGAACTCCATAGAAGGTAGATGGAGACCGCAACCGAGCCCAGGGTATCAATATGGCGTGTAGCGGCATGGTTGGGCACAAGGGCCACGGAACCCAGGGCCAGCAGGACACAAGTATCGACAAAGACCTTAGCCAGGTACATCTGGCGCTGGGCATCAATGATGGGACCCTGGCCCGCGCTCGCCAGGATATGATAGCGCCGCCAAAACCAAAGATTTACGATAAGGCCTAGCAGCGCAACGATGAGGCCTGGGATAACATTGCCTCCGGGGTTGAAACTTCGAAAGTGGGAAAGTGCCAAAATAAGCATGAGCAAGCCCGTGGTGCCCAGGGCAACCGCCACGCCAAGGTTGACAACCCTTTCCCACTTTTTTTTCGTTTCCTCCCCGGGTATTTCCTCTTTATTCAGATAACGAAAAACCAGCCATGACAGCAGCAAAACAAGAAATTCCATGGTGCGCCTGGTGAAATCGGCGATCAGGGTGACGGAATGCCCTAGGATCATGGCAATCCCCGTTGCCAGGGGTGCCCACATGCTAAGCAGTAAAGATGCAAGCAAAGTTTTTTGGCTGCTTTTTATTCCTTTATCCTGTTCATGGGCCCTCCTGATATATTCGTCTATTCCCTCACCTTGCCCATATGCTCCCTTGTTTTGTTCGTAATTCATAGCTACCACCCCAGATGAACAAAGAGGCAAACCAGCGGGAAAATAGCTGCTGCCGCCGCAAGGGGAACAGTAAGGGTATCGGTACCACGGCGGGAAAACAATTCAACAATTCCGCAGATGGGCGCCACTGCCAGGGCGATCAGCAGTGAAACGCACCAGGATTGCCCTCCGAAGAACAAAAGAGTGAAGAAGATCGCCAAAAATGCGGCTGCAATCATGGCTGCTGTACCCTCCAGGGTTTTTGCCCCTTCAACCCAGCGGTGAATAATGCCCCTTTTACCAAAGAATTTTCCTACCAATGCCGCAGCTGCATCGCCAAAACCCCAGGCCATTACCGCTACAGCCACCATATAGTGCCACTTGGCACCGAGCAAACCCCAGAACAAAAAAATTAAAATGGCAAAGGATACCTGCACATAAATCAGTTGCTTGCGCAGTTCGCCGCCACGTTTAGTCCTATCCACAAATAGCCTTTGGTAAACTGAAGTTTTTTCGATGAGAAGAAGGGCAGGGTAGGCTAGCAGCACCAGCAAAAAGGCAGCAGCCACCGCCATATACCAGGAACTAAAAAGCTGCAAGAGTATGAAGATGGATAGGCTGTATCCCACGTGTTGCGTTTTGCGGATTACCTCATCGGGCAATTTGGACCAGGCTTTAAGCATGGCCGGAATGGCAACCAGGCCGACAAGATAATATATCATTAAAAGTATTGCTGCAAAAAAATCGCTAACTATCATTTATTTAACCCCCCATTTTCCTTTTTCCTTCCGCGCCTGGGTAAAACTTTCCGAAACCCGCCGGAACAATTCTATAAAGTTTTTTATTTCATCCTCCGGGATTCCCTGAGCAGCAAATGAAAAGATATTTTCATAGATCTGCACCAGTATCGGGCCAATTTTATGGGCCTTTTCAGATAAAAGTACCCTGCTGTACCGCTTATCTTCCCGGTCCTTTTTCCTTTTGACGAAACCCTTTTTTTCCAAGGATAAAAGTGCCCGGGAAACTGCCGGTTTGCTTATCTCCAGCACTTCTACCAAATCATCCTGCCGCAAATTATCTTCATGTGTCAAAAGATGCAACAAAATATTGCCTTCGGCACTGCCCAGTCCGAGGGGCCGAAGTTCTTCATTGACCATTTGCCTGGCAGAATTGATGATGTTGTTGGCATAGAGCCAGATATCTTTGATTCCAGACATAGGTGCCTCCCTATAGTTAACATGTTAACTACATCATACAACAAATTAGTTAACATGTAAACTATTTCTTGTGTGGCAGGAGTTTCCTCCCCGTGGAAGGTTTTTGGTAAAAATTTGGAGAATATATTAAAGATACAAATGTAAAAGAAATGGTAGGATAGCCCTTTGTCCCTCATTATTGTCCGAAACGATATAACGAAAATGCATGTGGATGCCATAGTTAATGCCGCCAATACAGCATTAACTATGGGCGGCGGGGTCTGCGGTGCCATTTTTAGGGTGGCAGGCATGGAACAACTACAGAAAGCCTGCGATCAGCTCGCGCCTATTCAGGTTGGTGACGCGGTGATCACACCGGGCTATGGGCTTCCGGCAAGGTATGTTATCCATGCAGCCGGGCCCGTCTACCGTGATGGGAAACATGGTGAAGAAAAACTGCTGCGGTCCTGTTATATTAATTCCCTGAAACGGGCTGTGGAGAATAGATGCAAAAGTGTGGCATTTCCTCTGATATCGAGCGGTATCTACGGTTATCCAAAGGAAAAGGCACTTCGCATAGCCACCTCCGCAATTAAGGATTTCCATAGTGCGCATGATCTAAATATTTCTCTTGTGGTCTTTGACAAGGCGGCTTTTGCAGTGAGCAAGGAACTGCTGGGCAGGGTCAGGGAATATATTGATGAAAACTATATGGAAGGCTACGAGCCCCGGGGGCGCCGGGATTTGCTGCAAGAGGAAAGGGAGGCCCTCAGGGCAGCTGAATCAGATCCCCCCATGGCTTACGAATGGATTTTCGAGGGTACTCCCAGGCTGGACGATTTGGTCGGCAATCTCGATGAACCCTTTTCGGAAACACTGCTGCGCCTGATCGATGCCAAAGGCAAAACCGATATAGAAATATATAAGCGCGCTAACCTCGATCGCAGACTCTTTTCAAAGATAAGAAGTCAAAAGGGCTATATGCCGAGCAAGCGAACAGCCATCGCACTATCAGTCGCCCTGGAGCTAACCCTTGAGGAAACGAATGACCTTCTCAGGCGGGCAGGTTACGCTCTGTCGCATAGCCGGAAATTTGATGTAATCATCGAATACTTTATTGTTAACGGCAGGTACAATATCTTTGAAATTAATGAAGTGCTCTTTAGTTATGATCAGCCTTTGCTCGGTGGATAGGGCATGGTATCCACGTATCCACGCGCACGTTTGTCGCTTTTGGGGCGACCTGCCTAGTATCAGCAGATGTTATCCTTAAGGCACAATAAAGCCTGGGGAGGACATTTTTCATGAAAAAAGAATTGACAGAATTTGTTTTTATTCTTGACAAAAGTGGTTCCATGGGAGGTTTAGAAAAGGATACTATCGGTGGTTATAATGCCATGTTGGAAAAACAAAAAGCGGTGGAGGGTGAGTGTTTCCTAACAACAGTGCTATTTGATAACAATTACCAATTGTTGCATGACCGCATTGATATTAGAGCAGTTAGTTCACTTACTGAAAATGATTATACTGTAGGTGGCTCGACTGCGCTGCTTGATGCTATTGGCAGAACGATCCACAAAATCGGCAATGTTCAAAAACATACTGCTGATGATTACCGTGCCACAAAAGTGATCTTTGTAATCATTACGGATGGCGAGGAAAATTCTAGCCGCGAGTATTCAGCCAAAAGGGTCAAGGAACAAATTGAACATCAAAAAGCAAGGTATGGGTGGGAGTTCATCTTTCTTGGTGCAAACATTGATGCGGTGGAAACTGCGGGCTGCTTTGGCATTGATGCTGATCACGCCCAAAATTTTCACTCCGACAGCCGGGGCATCGGGCTGAGTTTCCAGGTGATGAGCGAGGCAGTAGCTAATTACCGCGAACACCAGGAAATACCCAAAGGTTGGAACAAGGAAATCAACGAAGATTATCAACAGCGCAGTAAAAAGCGGTAGGGCGGGGCCAGGCAGGCAGCGGGGAATACTACACGGTTTTTTGTCTACCAATAGGTTTGGAAAAGTTAATATTTTCCGGGTGGGCCAAATTATAGCAACGGGCAGGAGTATGGTTTTAATGCCATAACTGGCTAGGGTTTAAGGCCTACGCCCACACTAGGCTATTTGGACTGTTTTTGGGTTTTGGGGACCTAATTGCATGAACTGCTAATGGAAGAGCAGGCAGAATAGCTATGAATGGCAATGAACATTAGAAATTGCTGATTATCAGGGGTTTGCAAATTCCTGTTCCCCGCCATCAGTACCAGCACTAACTATCTGGTAACCCCCGCCATCGGTTGTTTTGACCTTGACACAAAGCTCTACAAACAGGCCTTCAAAGTCGCCTTTACCAGAAACACCATCGCCGGGATTAAAATATTCTTCAGTAGCAGTAGCTATGTTATATCGTATGCGAACCACATATTGATAGGCCATATCTTCCCATTTAACACCTGCTTTAGGTTCACCCACAATGACATCCACTTTGGTAATATTGTAATCGGAGAGACGGCTTGCAGCTGGAACACGCGCGCCCATAAATGATTTAAGCCAAATTGCGGCGGCTGTGTTTCCTATAACCTGCGGAGGCTCATCAGGTTTCACCCAAAAGGTAAGCCCCTCATCGTCTTTTTGCTTGCCAATTTCCCCGGTGTCAGCGGATTCTTTTTCCAATATTTTTTGTAACACCAGACTAAACCCTTCCAGGGTTCCGCTTTCCTCTCGGTAGCCCTTACCAAGGGTTGCTTTGGCCATCTCGTCTGTGTACTGCATAGAATAAGCGTCGCAGAGACCATCATGCAAGCGAAAGGTGATGAGCTCCACGTTTTCGATGAGCGAAAACATGATCAGTGCATTAATTAGAAAAGGGGCCTGTTGATCTGCCCCCGCGTAAAAATTACGGGTCTCCGTATTGGTTTTATAATTTACCGCTACGGCATAAGGATGCTTGCCTGTGTGCAGCTCGAAACTGTCATAGACGACACCTTCGGGAAGTTGCAGCAGGCTAATAATCCTTCCCACGGCCGAATTATCTCCAATATATTTTGTGCGGGCTTGCCAGAGTTCTTCGGTGGGGACAGGGGTGACCTCCACTAAAGGCGGCAGCATGTTATCTATGACCTTACGATAAATATTTATGCTGGAAACAATAGCAGGATCATCGAGAAAGTAAAACTCAATTATGGATTCCTCATCTTCAAACCAAAGAGCCAACGCTTTTTGTTCCTCTGGAATGATTTCCGGATATGCCGATAATACGTCCTCTCTCGTGCTGCCAATGGTTATCTGGCGGTGGGTAAGAGCATTGCCGGATAGTATTTCAATCTGGATAATTTTTTGCTGACCGTCGCGGGCTAGACTAAAACCCTCATAATCCTCGACCACTCGTATTTCACCAGTCGTTTCATTTACAATTTGCTTGCTACTGAGTTTCTTCTGGAAAAGAATACCGGTATTTCCCAATTCCACTGTTGTTCCATTTACTTCTATGGAAAAGTCGGATACATTTGCATGTGTTCTGGGGTTGGTGATAAGACAACCAGCCAATACGATGCATAGAACCAGGGCCACGGCAACATTCCAGAATGCAGGTTTTTTATAATTTAGTACATTTTTTATTCTGCCCCTAGTATTACCCCCGCCAAAGGTAAGAGGGGTCCCACCAATAATGCGCCTTCCTGTGGCTAGGGTTAAAAGCGAAGATGAATATTCTTTTTTTATCCCGCCCCCAAGCTCTTTAATGACTGTTTCATCGCAGGACATTTCCATATCTCTGCCACTAACAATAAATGCTACCCACACCAGGGGATTAAACCAGTGCAGGCACAATGCAAAAAAAGATACTATTTTTACTATGTGGTCAAAGCGCTTGATATGCATTTGTTCATGCAATAGAATGTACCTTTTTTCCTCGCCTGTAAGGGATGCCGGCAGGTAAATTTTAGGGCGAATAATACCCATCACAAAAGGTGTATCCAAGTGCCCTGAAAGATAGATATTATTTTTTTCATAAACAGCGTTTTCAAGGCACTTTTGCAGTCTCATGAGGGGGGCAATACTATAAATCAGTAAAATGGCCATACCCAAAAGCCAAACGATTGTGCCGATGAAAATCCAAATTTGCAAGGGATTTGCACTGGCAGTAGGAGGAACTACAGGCAGTAATTGCTGGATATTATTGTTTATTACTGGAATGCCTGTGTCTATGGTTGGGGCGGTTTGATAGATAATATCCGGAGAAATAGCGTTTGTTTTGTTCGGCAAAAGACTAAAGACACTCCCAAAACTAAAGGGGCAAACGAGGCGGAATAAAACAACCCCCCAAAGAGCATAAGAAAATACCTTTGGCAGCTTTTGGAGGAATGTTCTGGCAAGAAGAATAAAGAGAATGACAAAACTGGCAGTAAAGCTCATATTCAGGATTTGTAGGAATACTTTCTCTAACATAACTAATCCTCCCTGTGCTTATCAATTAGCTTCTGTATTTCATTAATTTCATTTTCACTTAATTTGTTGCGGCGGGTAAAGGCAGCGAAGAACTGCGGTAGAGAACCATTAAAAGCCAAATCGAGAAACTCTTTGCCTTGCGCCGCACCAAATTCATTTTTAGTCATCAAAGCACTTACCATACCGCCATCGTTTTGAAATATACCGCGATCACATAGGCGCCTTAACATGGTATATGTGGTCGTTCTCTTCCAATCGAATGCCTCGGCACATAGCTCTGTTAAAGTGCGGGAACTAACCGGTTCATGTTCCCAAATTAGAACAGCAAACTTGCGTTCCATCTTGCCAAGTTTATATTGCTTCACAGAAATCCACCCCTGTCGTATGGTATTAGACTATGTATAGCCTAATGCAGTTAGACTTGGCTGTCAAGATAAAAAGCACCCTATTTCAAAATCCGCAGGTGGTAACCGTATTTTTACCTTTTTTGGGCTGCAAAGTGAAAACCCGCTAAACGTTGATGTTTAGCGGGTTTTTGTCTGGTCGGAGCGACAGGATTTGAACCTGCGGCCTCTTGACCCCCAGTCAAGCGCGCTACCAAGCTGCGCCACGCCCCGTTACCAGTTTTAATTATAGCAGCTAAAAAAATGGGTGTCAAGGATTTTGAAAGGGTTCTGGCAGGACATTAGCGCGGTTACAGGTAGGAAGTGTGCCTGCTTTTAGCCTGAAACATTAGGCGAAGCTGCTCCGAAAAAAATGCCGGCTAAACATTGACTTTTTTACCTTATTTGTTACAATTTACTTTGACATTTTAAACGGGAAAAAAGGGGGTATTTAATTGAGCGCTTTGGGCCGTCACGTTCTGGCAGAACTTTATGGTTGTTCACCGGAAATACTAAATAACCGGACTAGAGTAGAGGAAATCATGGTAAATGCTGCGCTGGAAGCGGGAGCAGAGATAAGGGAAGTTGCTTTTCACCAGTTTAGCCCCCAAGGGGTTAGCGGCGTTGTTGTCATTTCCGAATCACACCTGGCTATTCATACCTGGCCTGAGCATGGTTATGCCGCAGTAGATGTTTTTACCTGCGGTAGATCTGTCGATCCGTGGGTTTCATGCTACTACCTAAAAAAGTCCTTTGAATCAGAACGTATGGCGGCCAAAGAAATACAACGAGGCATATTCGATGTGGAAATAGAACACAAACAGCAGGCACCAGCTGTCTAGATTCAGATAAAAAACCCAAATATGAAAAGGAGGGGGAAAATGTGCCATCCCGTGCCTGGAAATGGTTTATTGAATACACCCATCCTACACAGGCTCATATGCACGGAGTGGACAAATATATTTATAGCGGAAAAACAGCCTACCAACAGATAGAAATAATTGAGACGGATTTTTTTGGACGCTGCTTGATACTGGATGGGAAAATACAATCATCGCAGTTTGATGAATATATTTATCACGAAACACTCATCCATCCCGCTATGGCTCTACATCCGGAACCTAAAAAGATCCTTGTGGCCGGGGGTGGAGAAGGGGCCGTCCTGAGAGAAATACTGAAGTACCACTCTGTGGAAAAACTTGTTATGGTTGACATTGATGAAGAAGCGGTTGGATTATGCAAACTACATCTTCCCCAATGGAGTGATGGTGCTTTTGATAATCCTAAAGTCAAAGTGTTATATATGGATGCCAGGAAATTTATAGAGGAAAACAAGGAGAAATGGGATATTATTTTCCTCGATCTTCCTGAACCGCTAGGGGATGGCCCCTGCTACCTTCTCTTCACGAGGGAATTCTACAAAATTGTTGCTGAACGTCTTAAAGCAGGGGGGCATATTGCCCTACAGGCAGACAATTTGAACCCCAGGCTGTTCCACAGCCATGCTGCAATTTACAATACCCTCAGACTACACTTTAATCATGTAGAATCCTATGGAGCATATATTCCTTCCTTTGACACCAAGTGGGGCTTTATTTTCGCCTCCCAGTCAACTAGCGCGCTGGATTGTAATGTTAAAAATATTGATGATATATTAGAGGAAAGAAAAATAGGGGATTTACGCTTTTATGATGGGTTAACACACCAGGCACTTTTTTCACTGCCGAAGGATATACGCTTGCTGCGTTCCCAGGACAACCGTATAATAGAAGATGACAATCCGCTTTTCTCTTTTTAGGCTATTTCCAGTCCAATAAAATGGAGGTAATTTAAAGAATGGAACAAACATTTTCCATGATTAAACCTGATGCTGTTCAAAGAAACCTAGTTGGTGAAATTATTGGGCGTTTTGAAAAAAAGGGCCTTAAACTTGCTGCCCTAAAATTGTTGAGTATAAACAAAGAATTGGCAGAACGCCATTATGCAGAACATGTGGGGAAACCTTTTTTCAAGGATCTAGTTAGCTTTATCACCTCCGGGCCCGTTGTGGCCATGGTTTGGGAAGGGCAAAATGCCATCCAGGTTGTCCGCACTATGATGGGAAAAACTGATCCCCAGGAGGCCTTGCCAGGGACAATTCGGGGAGATTTTGGGCTTTTTACCGGTAATAACATTGTCCACGGGTCTGATTCACCAGAAAGTGCCTCCAGGGAAATAAACCTCTTTTTTTCGCAGGATGAAATTATCACCTATAAAAAAGATCTTGATAGTTGGGTATATGGATAAAAAAGTATTTAATTTATGTATTAATACAATTAATATACTGTAAAAATGCAATTAACATAGGGGAATACCTTTACGCATGAGGGTATTCCCCTATTTATTGCACCAATTTTAGCACTTTCCCCTATACCAAATAAGGATGACTTATGGCAATATTGAATGTGGAAAATTAAACGCGAGTTTGTTCAAGTTTTCCCAAGCAATTTTCCAAAATATTTTTAAAGGGGGAAATAAAAAAAGAAAAGGAAAAGGAGGGGTTGTGGATCCTGGTTGGAAAATGTACCAGGAAAGGAGGAAAAGCATGGAGGATCATTATCCGCCATCACTGAAACGGATAAGTGAGGAAACTGCTTTTTATCTTAGCAAAAATAGCGATCAAACCCAAATTTTTTCCCTTTATAAATCAATCTTGGCGACGCAAATTGCCTATCTGGATAAAATTCATGTTTCTGTGACATTACCGGAGGAACAGCTCAAAAATAATTTCAGAAATAAAAAGTTTGTGCTTTCCAGCCAGAAGCTGGATATAGACAATGAAATCTTCAAGGGGGTTATGAGTTCTATCTGCCAGGCGATCAAAAAAGAAAGCCCCATGGCACCTGATCCTCTTTTAAGATTATCCTTGGCAGAAGAATTCAGCAAGGGAAATATTGATGGTTTTTTAAATAGCATAGCCTTGTTGAACAAGGATGAACTTATTAACTTTATCGAAACAAATGAAATGGATAAACGTACGGGGTTAGATAGCGAAATTATCGCTTTTGTCATTTTTATGAGTCTAAGCCCTTTTTACAGTGCTTTAATGAAGGAAGTCCTTAAAAAAACAGATTTCGCGATCTGGCGCCAGGGATACTGTCCTATCTGTAGCCAAGCTGCCACAATTGCCCAACACAGAAAGGATGATGGGGCAAGGGTGCTGGAATGCTGGCTTTGCCATGCAAGATGGATCTTTCCACGCATGGAATGCCCCTACTGCCACAATACCGATCAGAAAACCCTGCGTTTTTTTTATGTTAGTGGTGATAAGGCCCGCCAGGTCCATGTCTGTGAAAAATGCAAGAAATATTTAAAGACCATTGATAGCAAGGTTTTAGGAAGAGATGTTTTGTTAGGAGTGGAGGCAATAGGAACTGCCTACCTGGACCAACTGGCGGAAAAGGAAGGATACCGCCCCCCGAGCAGGGCAGCTATAGATATTAAAAAAGGGGCGAGGTGAACCAATCTATGAAAATTTCCCGCAGAAGTTTCCTGGCGATATCCGGAGCAGCAATTACAGCCGGTGTCGCGGCTAAACTGGGTATCAGCAAAAGAATCATACCGGAAGATTACCGTATCGCCTATGCCGATACGGTAACGACTGTTTGCCCCATATGCGGCGTTGGCTGTGGTGTTCTTTGCTACGTTGAAAATGGGCAAATTGTGGCAATTGAAGGTGATCCGGATAACCCCATTAATGAGGGCAGCCTATGCAGCAAGGGTTCAGCACTGTTTAATATGTACTATACGTATAATGCCAAAAGTGAATTAGTTCCCAATCAAAGAAGGATGACCAAGGTTCTTTACCGGGCGCCAAGGGCGAAGGACTGGGAGGTGAAGGATTGGGATTGGGCCCTGGAAAACATGGCCCGGCGTATCAAAGACACCAGGGATAAATATTTCGAGGAAAAGAATGGGGATGGAGTTACTGTAAACCGCTGTACAGCGCTTTCCTGGTTGGGAAGCGCTATGTGCAACAATGAGGAGAACTACCTATTTCATAAATTTGCCCGTGCCCATGGGTTTTTAAATATAGACCATTGCGCCCGCCTCTGACACTGTTCCACTGTTGCCGGTCTTGGCAACACATTTGGCCGGGGGGCAATGACTAATCATTGGATCGATTACCAGCATGCAGACGTTATCCTGCAGTTTGGTGGGAATACAGCAGAAAATCATCCTATTTCCATGAAGTGGATCACCAAGGCAATGGAAAAGGGTGGCAAGTTAATCGTTGTTGACCCTCGTTTTACCCGAACGGCAGCTGTGGCAGATCTTTATGCCCCCATTCGGCCGGGTACCAATATTGCCTTCCTGGGAGGAATAATGAATTATTGCCTGGAAAAAAGGCTTTATCACGAGGAATATGTTCTCCACTATACAAATGCCTCCAGCCTCATAAGCCCGGGTTTTGGGTTCCAGGATGGACTTTTTACCGGGGCGCAAATGAATGGGGAGCAGGTTAGCTATGATAAATCCACCTGGGCCTACCAGACAGATGCAGATGGCAATATCATAAAAGACGATAGCTTGCAAGATCCCCACTGTGTTTTTCAATTGTTAAAAAAACATTTCTCCCGTTATACGGTGGAAAAAGTTTGTGAAATTACCGGGTGCCCCGAGGAAAAATTCCTGGAGGTCGCCGAGCTTTATTGCAGCACCGGAAAGCCCGGCAAGGCAGGAACCATCCTTTATGCCATGGGAGTTACACAGTTTACCCAGGGTTCTGAGAATGTCCGCGCCCTTGCCATGTTACAGCTTTTACTGGGAAATATGGGTATTGCCGGCGGCGGCGTCAATGCCCAGCGCGGGCAATCAAATGTACAAGGCTCGACAGACATGGGCAACCTTTTCCATATCATTCCCGGCTATATGCCCTGTCCACACGAGAAAACGCATCCCACGCTGAAAGCCTATAACGATACCTCTCCCGGTGGCTACTGGGAAAACCGCCCCAAATTTATGGTCAGTCTCCTGAAAGCCTTTTGGGGAGAACATGCCACGGCAGAAAATGATTTTTGCTATGATTATCTACCCAAATTGGACAAGGAACGCTCCCATATTGCCAGTTCCAAGTACATGGGGGAGGGTGAAATCAAGGGGATGATCTGTTTTGCGGACAACCCCGCGGTAACAGGGCCGACAGCCAGTGCCAAACGCCATTATCAAACGAAACTTGATTGGCTTATTTCTGTCGATATTTACGAAAATGAAACGGCAGCCTTTTGGAAGGAACCTGGCGTAAATCCGGAAGAGATAGACACTGAAGTCTTTCTGTTGCCAGCGGCCATGCATTTTGAAAAGGATGGCACTATTGCCAATAGCGGACGCTGGATTCAATGGCGTTACAAGGCCCAGGATCCCCTTGGGGACTCCAAGCCCGATCTGTGGATAGTGGACAGGTTATTTAAAGCGGTTCGCCGCCTTTACGAAAGGGAAGGAGGGGTCTTCCCCGATCCAATTTTGAAAATGAATTGGGATTATGGGGAGGAAGCCGATTCATCCCGGGTTGCCATGGAATTAAATGGCTATGAAACAGCCAGCGGGGCGTTGATAGAAAACTTCTCCAAACTTGCCGATGATGGCTCGACAGCTTGTGGCAATTGGATCTACAGCGGTTATTACAATAACGAAACTGCCCCCGCCTGTAAGAGCCGTATCAAGGAAACCGAAGGAATTGGCAACAACCCTGAATGGGCCTTTGCCTGGCCCTTAAACAGAAGAATCATCTATAACCGTGCCTCTGCGGACCCGCAGGGCAACCCCTGGAATCCGGATGTGCCGGTACTCTGGTGGGACAGCATAGGTTTAGAATGGAAGAAAAATGATGTACCTGATTTCAACGCCAACGTTCCCCCCGAAGAGACTAAATATAATGCCTTTATTATGACAGAAGAAGGCCAGGGCAGGCTCTTTTCCAGCGGAATGGCGGAAGGGCCTTTCCCTGAACACTATGAGCCGTGGGAAAGCCCGGTACCCAATATCATGTCCAGCGTACAGTTTAATCCTGTTTGCACCATCTGGTATCCTGATAGCAGGGCCGATGTGGGCAGCAACGAGTTTCCCTATGTTTGTACATCCTATCGTCTAACCGAACATTACCAATCCGGGATAATGACGCGCAATAATCCGTGGCTGGTGGAGGCTATGCCGGAAATGTTTGTGGAAATTAGCCCTTCCCTGGCAAATAAAATAGGCATTCAAAGTGGTGACATGGTAGAAGTCTCCAGTAAGCGGGGCAAATTTGAATGTAAATGTGCGGTAACCCCCAGGATTAAATCCCTAACTGTAACAGGAGGCAAGGAAATAGAAATTGTGGGATTTTTTTTCCACTGGGGCTTCATGGGGCTCTCCAAGGGGCCATCGGGCAACGATATCACTCCCTCGATCGGGTGTGCCAACACAAACATTCCCGAATATAAGGCATTTCTGTGCAATATAAGGAGGACAGGATAATGGCAAAAAAAGCTCGGCTAATAGACACAACACTATGTATTGGTTGTAAATCCTGCCAGGTTGCCTGTAAAAACTGGAACCAATTGCCAGCAACCCAAACCGAATTTACTGGTTCCTATGAGAACCCTCCCGATCTTCATCCTGAAATTTGGAGCAGGGTCAGGTTCAACGAATATGCTGAAAATGATTCCGTTAAGTGGTACTTTTCTTTTATATCCTGTATGCATTGTGCCAAGCCTGGGTGTATGCCTGTCTGCCCTGCCAACGCTATCAGCATTACAGAACTTGGGACGGTCAGGGTTGATCAGGAACGCTGCATTGGCTGTGCCCTTTGTAAAAGCGCCTGCCCGTTTAATATTCCCCGGGTTGGGGAACTCGGCGATAAATCGGTGGCTTGGAAGTGTACCTTTTGCTATGATCGCATTAGCAACGGGCACATTACTGCCTGCGCCAAGGCTTGTCCTACCGGGGCACTTAGCTTTGGTGATCAGAATGACAAGTTGGCCGAGGCAGAAGCCAGGGTAGCCCTTTTACAGGAAAAGGGGCATGCAAAGGCCCAAATTTACGGTAAAGACGAGATGGGTGGGCTTGGTGTAATCTATGTCCTGGCGGATTCGCCAGATAAATATGGTTTGCCGGTCGATCCACAGGTTTCCCTTGGCTCCTATCTTTGGAATGTTGCCCTACGTCCCGTTAAATTCCTGGCGACAATGGGAATAACTATCGGTGTTATTAATAACCTGATTAGTAAAAGAGAACTAAAAAACACTAAAAATAGAGCTAGGCACGATGATTAATTTTATAGTAACACATCATGGCTGTGATAATACCATCTGATAAGATGGTATTTTTTTGGGCATAATCGATAGGTAGGGCAGGATTTTTACAGAAAAAGAAGAAGTAAAAAGCAAACAGTCTATGTATAAGATATTGAAAGGGTGTATAAATAAATGACAGTAAGGGTCAGATTTGCGCCCAGTCCAACCGGAGAGCTTCATATTGGCGGGGTGAGGACGGCACTGTTCAACTGGCTTTTTGCCCGGAATCAAGGTGGCAAAATGATCCTGCGCATTGATGATACCGATCTACAACGATCCAAGGAAAAATATTTACAATCGATCCTTGATTCTATGGAATGGCTGGGATTAGACTGGGACGAGGGCCCGCGCAAGGGAGGCCAATTTGGCCCCTACCATCAGATACAACGGCTGGATCTTTACCAGCACGAAGTAAATAAATTGCTCGAGGGTGGTAACGCGTATCATTGTTTTTGTACCCCGGAGGAGTTGGCCAGACAAAAAAAGCAGGATGCGCAAAGGGGGCTCCCGCCAAGATACAGGGGTACCTGTAGATATCTCACAGAAAAGGAAGTCGAGGAAAGAAAAAAGGACGGCCAAAGCTTTGTTATTCGCCTGAAAGTTCCCCAGGAGGGCGAAACTGTGGTAGAGGATCTAGTTAGAAACAGGGTAACCTTCGAAAACAAAATTTTCGATGATTTCATTATCGTTAAATCTGATGGTATCCCCACTTATAACCTTGCCTCTACCCTTGATGATGCCAGAATGGAAATTACCCATGTTATCCGGGCGGAAGAGCATCTCTCCAACACGCCGCGCCAGGTAATTATTTGTAAAATATTAGGGCTTGATACCCCTATTTATGCCCACGTCCCCATGATTTTGGCACCGGACCATAGCAAGCTTAGCAAAAGGCACGGGGCAACTTCAGTTCAGGAGTACCGGGATATGGGTATCCTTCCCGATGCATTGATTAACTACCTGGCATTGCTTGGATGGTCACCTGGGGGGGATAAGGAAATTATGCCTCTTGAGGAGATGATCTCGCTTTTTTCCCTAGACAAGGTTAGCAAAAATGCCTCAATCTACGATTTGAAAAAGTTAACATGGCTCAACAGTCATTACCTAAGAACAAAGGAAAAAGCCGTGGCAGGGAAAATGGCTGTACCGTTTCTAAAGGAAAAAGGAATCGTCTCTGAGGTGGGTTCAGAGGACGAACAAAGATATTTGGATGAGGTCGTAGATTTAGTCAGGGAGAAAGTTAAAACCTTGCAGGAAGTAGCCGATGCCGCCATTTATTTTTTCCGCGAAGATTTTCCTTATGATGAGGCCGACGTGGCCAAACATTTTAGCCGGGAGGATATCGTGCCCGTCCTAGAAAAGATCGCCGGTGTCCTCGGTGAGGTGGAACCCTTCCAAAAGGAAACGATTAAAGCAGCATTGAAAACCCTGGGCAGTTCTTTAAAGCTGAAATTATCAAAAATAAATTTACCGATCAGGTTGGCCATAACAGGGCGAACCATGGGTCCCGATCTACTCGATGTAATGGCTCTTCTTGGCAGGGATCGGGTGGTAGAAAGGGTAAAAAGGGCCAAGCAATTCTGTCTAGATGGTAAAAACGAGGAGCTTATATAAAGGGCTATTGGTAAAAGTTTTCCTTTAAACACGTGAATAATTCTCCATGGCATGGTAGTAGGCCTGGAGCATTTTGGAGGCAAAAGTTCCGGTGGTAAAGCGCAGGGCGTTTATTTTACCCCTTCGTCCCATGGAAATGGAAACCTTTTCATTT
>DUNV01000099.1 GCA_012839215.1 Bacillota bacterium | reverse complement strand
TTTCAATGTTCCCACAGGATAGATCGATTTCCAGGCTATAACCGGTTTCTGCGTATCTCATTGCTAACACCCCCAAAAAAATAATCCGATTTTTGCCAAAGAACAATGAAAAGCCTAACAGTTTTTATTTCGACAATTTATCCTAATATTCCTTCTGCTAGGCTAGAATGACCCTGGCATCCAAGGCCACAAGCCTGTCAGTAAAGGCCAGTAAAGGGTTAAGATCAATTTCCTGGATGGCAGGGTTTTCCAAAGCAAGCCTGGAAAAAGTATTCAAGAGATCCACCAGCTGTTCCTTGTCCACTGCCTTTACACCCCTGGCCCCCTCCAGTATTTTGCTAATCCTGGTTTCCCCGATCATTTCCAGGGTTTCCCCGCTGCTAAGTGGGGGAATCCGCAGGGATATATCATCCATTACTTCAGCATAGATCCCTCCGGCACCAAAGGCCAACACGGGACCAAAAACGGGATCTTTTTTGCTGCCCAGCAGCAGCTCAATTCCCCCGGAAAGGTGTTCCTGAATAATAACCCCTTCAAGCTGTGCCGCCGGTTGTTTCAGTTTTACTTCCGTGTGTATTGCCTGATAGGCCTCCTCCAACTGCTGTTTACTCCTAATATCCAGTTTTATCCCGCCTACATCCGACTTATGGACAATATCCGGGCTAACGATCTTCATGGTGACAGGATAACCAATTTCATCAGCCAACGTTAAAGCCTCATCAATACTTTTCGCCTGGCCCCAACGGGCCACCGGGATACCATATGCCTTTAGAAGGCCAAAAGCATCGGTTTGGGATAGGTTGCCGGTTTTGCCCTCCAGAGACCCTGCAGGCCCGATAATCTGTCCGGCAGGTTCAGCTCCCCCCCGCTTTTTATTTTTAATCAAATGATGGTAATTGTATAATGCAGCAAGGGCCCTGGCAGCACGTTCCAGGGTGAAATAATAAAGAACTGTGCCCTCCCTTTCCAGCTCTTCTTCATAATAACGGTAATTATTGCCACAGGAAGAAACAACAACCGGCTTATGGGGATATTTGCCGGCAATTTCCCTAATATCGGCAGATGCGTCCAAAAAGTCATCCTCAGTGGATAAGAATGAACCGGTCATGTAAATTACCGCATCTATCTGGGGATCCCGCAGGAAGGCCTCTAGGGTAAGACGGCAGCAATTTTGATAACCGTGGAACATAGAAGCCGGCCATATATCCATCGGATTCTGACATGATGCCCACTTGGGGAAGAGCTTCCCGAGCTGTTCCATGGTAGCCTCTGTGGGGGTGGCAATTTCCAGCCCATAACGAATACAGGCATCCACAGCCATGACACCTGCTCCGCCAGAAATGGATATTATACCAATCCGCTTGCCCCCTATCCCATCGAAGGTATAAAAGGCCTTGCTCAGATCGCCCATTTCTTCGATATCGGCCACGCGCATTAGGCCAGATTGTTTAAAGGCAGCATCGAAAACCCTATCCTCGCCGGCAAGCCTCCCCGTATGGGAGCCGGCCACCAATGAACCAGCAGGGCTGGCACCTGTTTTATAGACGATAACCGGCTTTAGTTTAGTAGCATCCCTGGCCGCTTCCATAAACCTTTTCCCATCGCCCTTAGGGAGGCTTTCTATATGACTGTTAATCACTTTAAGGCGAGGATCCCTAGCCAGATGACCAAGCACATCGGTAACGCTGATATCGGTGGTATTGCCGGAATCGACCAGAACGCCAATACCCGTGCAAAGCTGGGAGGCACCAACAAAAAAGGTGCCTGTCTGGCAGGTGATACCAACCGGTTTTACCGGGTTGATAAAGTCAATAAACGAGGTGCAAAAATTATGGTAATTGTTGACGATACCAAGTGTATTAGGTCCCAGTACCCTGATGCCGTTTTTAGCAGCCAGATCGAGGAGCTCATACTGCATTAAGATGCCTTCCTCGTCCCCATCAAAAAAGCCCTGGGCGATGATGATCACAAGCTTGATTCCCTTGGCGGCACAATGGTTGAAAAGTTCGATAACCGCATCACGGGGGGCGCAAATTGCTGCCAGATCCGGCACTTCCGGCACGTCCAACAGGGATGTGTAAATTTTGCGGCCTAGTACTTCCCCCCCTTTGGGATTGACCGGATAGATCCGGCCCTGATAACCCCGCTTCAACAATACTTCAAGTGGGCTATTACTACCCCTCCCTGTCCTTCTGGTAACCCCTACAAGGGCGATGGATTCCGGTGCGGTCAATTTTTTGTATACATTATCTGGTAGCATTGAAGAGGACCTCCTTTGGCAGATACAAATCTCTTTGAGCTAGCATTTCATAGCGATCCACCATGGACTAGGCTCAATTATGTGGCAAGGCATTACAACAACGATAGAATCATTAGTTTTGTTAGGAAGCCTGCCCGGCATCTTTAGAAAAACAAACCCCGGCCATTTCGTCGGGGCTTATTTTGAAATTCTATATTTTCAACGCTTATTTTTAGCCCGTCTCCCTGTCATCATTCAGCCGTTTCCGTATTATTAAGCATCCCTTCTTTAAACATTTTTTCCATAAATTCTTGCTGGGTTATGGCATCTTCCAAATCAGGCAACTGAACCCCGGTACCAAAATCATACAGTTTAAAATCCCCGCACATGTTCATCTTTATGCTGATAGCGCCTTCAGGGTTCAGGGTTTCATCCAGCCCATATTCCATATCCATATCAAAGGCCATGCGATCGGTTAGCAATGTGTCCTTATTTACATAGGTATCCACGTAATAGTCTATCTTTATTGTTTTTAAAAGCTGCTGGAATATTTCATCCAAGCCTGCTGCGAAATCTGCTGCCCCTTCTTCCTCCACCTCTTGATCAAATGTTCCATCAGGGCTTGCTGCAAGACCCGCCAAATCCCACTCGGCAAGATATTCTGTTAATATCTTTTTAAAGGTGGCGCTGTCAATATAATTGCTAATCGTATAGTACCCTTGCCCATCAATTTCCACATCATCCCCAAAAACATAAAGAATGCCAAACTCCCGCATCATTTCTAAGGCCTTTTGCGGAGAGGCCTGCAACATGTTGGTCAAGTTTTCCATCATGCCTGTGACGGCCAGATCCTGGACAATCCATTGTTCAGCCAAAGGGGTCTTTTGGTAAATTTTGCCTTCAGCCCAAACCATCTCCGTACACATCATACCATCCGGCAGGGGCAAGGCAGATTCCTCATTTATATCCATTCCCTGTCCGGGCAAACCCTGGGGTAGCTCCATCGTTTGTTTAACATATACAGCCAGTGGCTCTTGCCGGGCAGCCCCCTCTATAAATGAGGTCATCTCTATCGTTTCTGGAGTGACACCACCTGGCGGCCCTAAAATACTCATCTCTATGGTGGCACTACCTTTCATCTTATAACTGTTTTTTTCTATGAGCAGTCTGCCTGATTCGATAACCAGATCATCTGCAGACCATCCATTATTTTTATCCCTCCAGGAAACAGCAACACTTTGCTTTTCCTTATCCCAATTGACGGTACCCCCCTGGCTCGCGAAAAAGTCGCGCAAAGGCACGTAGCCATCCCCTTCGCTTGTCAGTCCTGGGATTTTTCCAAGAGATGCTGTTGATATGTAGCTTACACCATTTTCCAGATATAGATCCGCCTGAAAATCCTGGCCATTAAAAACCAGGCCAATCTGACCGCCCGCAGCACCCGCCGATGGCATGAACACGGCCATCAGCAGTAGGCTGGCCAACAACAATCTAGCAATTTTACCTGCACTAACCTCCAACTATCTCTCCCCTTTCAAATTTGTAAAGTAGAAACTGGAAGGGTATCTCCAGAAACAGGGCATCTTACTGGTCTAGGATCAGCTTTTCCAACAATAGGGGCTCAATGTATTTTCCATCCCGGTAAGCCCGCATATTGCCCCCGGAGATTTCGTCTATGAGGGCCACATGATCATCTACACCAACCCGTCCAAATTCAAATTTGATATCATATAGCTCGAGATGTTTCCTGGCCAGCTCGTCCTTGATGATACCCCCAATTTTGCCGGCCAACCTAACCAACACCTTATATTCTTCCTTGGTCATTATCCCCAGCATCTCCAGGGCATCAATTGTTATTAGTGGATCGCCCCGATCATCATCCTTTAGTGTAATTTCTATGTAGCCATCCAAGGGATCCCCCTCCTGGCAATACAATCCGTAGCGCCGATGAAAGCTGCCCACTGCCCGATACCTTAAAATGACTTCTACGCCCCTGCCAAACATTTTTGCCGGCATCACAGTCATGGTTGCCTGTTCTATATCTGCAGCCAGATAATGTGTGGGAATGCCCGCCCCATTGATTAACTCAAAAAAATATTTTGTCAGCCGAAGACCGGCCCTGCCGGCACCCTCAATAGAAAGGCCCACTGTATTAGCACCGGGATCAAAGACCCCATTGGCCCCCGTAACATCATCCTTGAATTTTAATAGATAATTACCATCATCAAGGCGATAGACATCTTTTGTTTTTCCTAAAACGATCCTTTCCAAAAAGAGCACTCCCTTTAATATTAATCGGCAGTGGCAACTGTGCTACCCCTATCTTATCAATTTTTGCAATAAAAGTCAGCCCCAAGTCCCATTTTACTCCGGCATAAATAATTGTTCCCTAGGCTTCCTGCGGCAAAGTCTCCTCCACCCCGCGTACAGGCTCCCCGCCCCGTATATCCGGGAGAGCCAGGGCAAGGATAATTCCCAAAACCGGAAGAAAACTAATGAGATTCATAGTAAAGGGGAGCCCATAGGAATCAGCAAGGGCACCCAGCAGGGTAACCCCAACAGAGCCCATGCCCACCCCAAAGCCCAACATCAAACCCGAAGCCAGCCCGATATTATGTGGCAAGAGCCTTTGCCCGAAAACAACTGTTGTAGAAAAAGTGGATATTATTATCAAACCCGCCATGAAAGCCAAAACAAAAACCCAGTTTCCGCTTAGATGTATAAATGGATAGATCACCAAAAGAGAGGCGATCATAGAAACCAACAAACCACAGCGCCCACCAAAACGATCGGCAAAAGGTCCACCAAGCACAGTACCCACAGCTCCAGCGATTAAAAACAGGCTGACCAAATATTCGGCCCCTCCAATGCCCTTAAAGGCTGGGAAATAAAAAGGAATAAAGTAAACCAGCCCTGAATGTATCCATGATCTTACGGTCACATATAATATCAGCAACACTAGATGGGCCACCTTGTTGCTGCTACCCTCAGCCCTTTTTTTATCCTCCTTCCGAGCCGATTTCTCCTTAAGTATATTTTTAAACCGGGGCAAAAAGAAGAGGAAAAGAAGGGCAGCCAACGTTCCCGGAATCATGACACCATGGATGGAACCCATGCCCGAAAAACTAAGGGCAAAGATAGCCAGCAAAGGGCCTAGGCCAAAACCAATATTGCCCCCAACGGAAAAAACTGCCATCGAGGATCCGGCCCTGCCCTCCTTGCTGACAAAATGGGCCAGCTTGGATCCTTCGGGGTGAAAGCCTGCCACCCCCACTCCACTTAACAGAACAACTACCAGTAGCATTTCATAGTTACCTACCACTCCGGTCAGCGCCAGGCCAAGACCTGAGAGAAAAAGTCCCACGGGCATTAACCAGGGCATGCTGAAGCGATCGCTTAGCACCCCAAAAACTGGCTGGATAATGGCAGAACTAAGGGTAAATGCCAAGGCGATGGTTCCCACCTGCAGATAACTAAGATTTAGGCTTTGGGCCAACAAGGGTGTTATAATCGGTAAGACACCCTGACCCAGATCAACGACGAGGTGACCAATACACAAAATCAATAAGTACGGATTAAACAAAAAACCCCCCCCACTCCTGAAACCTATTGCAACAAAAATTTACTATTAATTCTATCTGATCCGCGAGAAACCCTTTTTCCAGGAAAAATAAAGGGCAAGGCACTGGCCGGTTACTTCGCCGATGCATCGCCCTGATCCTGATCCATGTAGCCCCCAGGGCTACCCAAGTCTTATCAGGTTCCAGTTTATTTGTCATGTTCTACTGTAGGAAATCATTTCCTCCCGGCAAACCTGCCTGCAACTACCGCACTGAAAACAGAGAGCAGGATCGATAGATGCCTTTTTATTTTCCTCATTAACCTCGATGGCCTCCGTGGGGCATATTTTTTCACATCGTTTGCAACCGCTACAATCTTCCCCGTTCACCATATGGGAAAAACGTGCATACTTGCCAAAGAGCCGTTGCAAGACGCCGAACGGGCAAATGAGGTTATGAAATGTTGCCGGGCCATATTGGAAAGTAAAAAAGAGGGAGACGACCAGCCAGAGGGGAAGTATGGGCAGGTTGATCTGCCAGGCCTTCTTAAAGATTAACATGGCCAGGATACTGGCTGCCAAGGCTACCCAGGCAACCTTACCTGATTGAAGGAATTGTGGCGCTTTTTTTCTTTCCATGTTTAATTTCTTTGAAAGCCCCTCCGCAGGAATCATTAGCGTGTTCATAGGACAGGCATAACCACAGTAAACCCTGCCGAAAAACAAGGCAACAAGCAAACTAGCCCCAAATAAACCTAGCCATAAAACCACTTTTCCGCTTACAATAAGAAACAGAAACAAAGCCAGAAAGAGCCAGCGGACGATCGTAATGTTATATTTCACTAGAATTACCCCCTTTCATTTGGTTTGCTTTTCCTTAATTATACAAGTATAATTGTGAAAAAGGTGTTACAGAGGTAACACCCGAAAGGGGTTATTTATATTAAATTAGCCAACCGGGTTAGTAAGACAACATTGCTAAAATCATTACCACGCGAGTCTACAAAAAACTATCTTCAAACGGGCAAATTCAGTATCGTTTCTTATGGGAAAAACAGTATTATCCATTTTGCAGATGAGCGTTGCCATGACTTAGAAATTATTTTATCAGGGAAAGTGATCGTGGAACGGATCGATGAAGCGGGAAATCTTCTTACGGTAGCAGAATTTTATGAGGATGATATCGTTGGCGGTAACCTTATTTTTTCCCAAAACCCCTACTATCCTATGACAGTAACGGCACGGCTGCCTACCACTATACTAAAAGTAGACAAAGAAACCCTCTTTAAACTGTTTTGCCAAAACCCCCCGCTACTGCGCACCTATCTGGAAATTGTTGCTGATCATGCCCTCATTCTCGGGGATAAAATCAAACATTATGTCAACAAAACGATCCGGGAAAGCATTATCAGTTTTTTAAAATATGAAAGTAAAAAACAAAATTCCCGGCATATTGAGCTAAATATTACTAAAAAGGCGCTGGCGGAAAAAATGGGCGTTCAGCGCACCTCCCTGTCCCGGGAGCTGGCAAAAATGCGTAACGAAGGACTGATCAGTTACGATGCCCGTTCGATCAAGATTCTTAAACCAGATCTTTGATTTTAACTTCGTAAAATAATTTAAAATCACATATCCAGCCAGGTCTGCCATTTAGCATCCTAACATCAGGCCCATTAGCGATCGTGTCTCTCCGAAAGTTCTATCTCAGTGACGCACTCAGTTTTAATCTTTTCAATGAGGAATTGGAGGGCATCAATGACATGGGGCCTGATATCACCGCCAATGAGTACATACATGATATCATCGCCCACCTCGAGCCGCCCCTCGTTGAGCCATACTTTCACGCAAAAGATTCCCTCCATTTGGCGAGTTTCTGCAACCACCTCATCAACCATGTCCGCATCATAAGAAAAATCCATGGCCCTTACCGTTGAACCATCGTCAAGCCCCCGGCGGACCTTTGCCCTAGGCGTTTGCCGTACCACACCATTGTGTACCAAAAACATCCCTGACTTTGGGGCAAGGGGATCCCTTTTTGCCTCCCTCAGCCATTCATTAATTGAAGGTGTAATTTTTTTGTTTAACATAAGGATTTGGGCTCCTTAACTATAATAGCGAAAAGTTTCTAACCCCGGGTATGGCAATCCGCCCCTGTTTAACCTTCGCTTTGATCCGCCACCAGCCTGGCCGCACCGTATTTTTCCCTGAGCCGCACCTTTTCAATCTTACCGGTAGGATTGCGGGGCACATCATCAAAAATAACGCGGCGCGGGCGCTTATAACGAGGCAGCCCGGCACAAAAGGCTCTGATTTCATCCTCAGTGCATTTACTGCCCGGCTTGAGCTCGATAATTGCTGCAGTAATTTCGCCCAGGCGTTTATCCGGCAGGCCAATCACTGCTGCATCCTTGATCGCCTCGTGCCCCCGCAGAAAGTCCTCTATCTGCACCGGGTATAAATTTTCCCCGCCGCTGATGATGACATCCTTTTTGCGATCGACCAGGTAAATAAAACCATCCTCATCCATGCTGGCCATATCCCCCGTCAGCAACCAGCCATCCCGCAGCACTTCCGCAGTGGCCTGGGGATCGTTGTAATAACATTTCATGACCCCGGGACCTTTCACCGCTAGTTCCCCCACCGCGCCCCCCCCGACGGGATGCCCGTTTTCGTCGACTATTTTTACTTCCCAGCCATGCCCGGGAATGCCGATAGCGCCAACCTTATGAATATTATCCATCCCCAGATGGACGCATCCGGGGCCTGTAGATTCACTAAGCCCATAGTTCGTATCATAGAGGTGATGGGGAAAATATTTTTTCCAACGCCGAATTAGACTTGGGGGCACAGGCTGGGCGCCAATATGCATTAACCTCCATTGGGAAAGATCATAACCCTCCAGTTTAACTTCTCCCCTGTCGATGGCATCAAGCAGATCCTGTGCCCAGGGAACAAGGAGCCAAACGATAGTAATTTTTTCCTCAGAAACCGTCCTTAAAATCCACTCGGGTTTTACGCCCCGCAGCAGGACAGCCTTGCTACCGGCCAGTAGGCTGCCGAACCAGTGCATCTTGGCGCCGGTATGATAAAGTGGGGGAATACATAGAAAATTATCCTGGCGCGTTTGGCCATGATGGGCCTGCTCAGTGTGACAGGAAGCTAAAAGGCCGTAATGCGTATGCAGGATCGCCTTGGGGAAACCGGTGGTTCCCGAAGAAAAATAGATTGCCGCATCATCTTCCCCTCTAAGTTTTACCTGGGGTGCCTCAGAAGAACAATTTGCTGTCAGACGATCATAATTTTCCGCAAAGGAGGGCCGGTTTTCACCGGCAAAGAGCAGTAATTTTATCTGGGGAATCTGTTCAAAGATGTTTTCCATTCGGCCGATAAATTCAGGCCCAAAAATGAGGGCGGTGCATTCAGCAAGGGAAAGGCAATATTTAATTTCCTCTTCCGCATAGCGAAAATTTAGCGGTACGACAATGGCGCCGGCTTTTAAAATACCAAAGTAGATCGGTAGCCATTCCAGGCAATTCATCAGCAGGATGGCCACCTTATCCCCTTTTTTTATTCCCCGCTGTAATAACAGGTTGGCCAGCCGGTTTGCTTTTTCATCAAAGACACGCCATGTCATTTCCCGCCGGTACTCGCCCGCCGGATTGTTTTCAATCAGGCTATACTCACGCCAGGTAACATTGTGTTTTTCTTGCAGATCCAGGTTGATCTCCGTTAAACATTTTTCCGATCCATAAAGTTGTGCGTTGCGCGCCAGCAATTCTGTAATAGTAGTTGGCATTATTGCTTCCTCCCGTTCTACCTTTTAGCTGTATGTTTTGCCACTGATTATATTACTGAACTGTAGTAACGGATTAGCCGGTAAAGTTATGCAGTATTATCATAGCTTCGCTGGGCAGTCCCGAACAGGACACTCGTTGCCGCATAAATTTTCTGCGCAATGTAGGGGTTATTCATGGTATAGAGGTGTATACCATCGACATCATGCGCCAAAAGATCGACAATCTGATCAACGGCATAAGCAATCCCTGCATCCAGCATGGCAGCAGGGTTGTTTTCATATTTTTCCATCATGGTGATAAATTTCCTGGGAAGATTTACCCCACATAGCGAAACCATTCTTTCGATCTGTTTTTTGTTTAGCACTGGCATAATGCCGGCCTCGATGGGAACGTCTATCCCTATCGCCCGGGCTCGTTCCCGGAACGAATAAAAGTATGAATTATCGAAAAATAGCTGAGTGATGAGATGATCCACCCCGGCATCGACTTTTATCTTTAGATTGCGTAAATCATCGGCAAGACTGGGGGCCTCGTTATGCCCCTCCGGATAACACGCACCGATTAGGTTAAAACTGCCATTTTCC
Organism: Bacillota bacterium; assembly: GCA_012839215.1. Lineage (GTDB taxonomy): Bacteria > Bacillota > Dethiobacteria > DTU022 > UBA8154 > DUNV01. The sequence goes on along the minus strand of DUNV01000099.1, from coordinate 12,014 downwards.
CTAATAAATGAAACCAGATCACTAGCATAGCGAAAATCTTTTTTTGGCTCAAGATCAGGGTTAACGTCCCCGCGCAGGGCCAGAATGTTTTCCACCCCAGCACTCTGAAGCCCCCTAAGTATTTTGTGCACCCCGGGTTTGTCAAGGTAGATGCAAGGAAGGTGCGCCACGCTTTCGATACCATAATTGTTTTTAATAGATGAAGCAATTTCCAGGGTCGTGCTGTTGGCCTCGCTCCCGCCTGCACCATAGGTAACGCTGATGAAATCGGGGTTTATGCCCTGAAGTTCATCCAGGGTACGGTAAATAACCTCGATAGAGGTCGTACGCTTGGGAGGAAAAATCTCCAGCGAAAATACAGTTTTAGTTTTAAATATTTCTGATGTTTTCATACCTTCACCTCCCCCCATATCAATAATCAGAAATAATGGATTAAAGATGCCACAGTGATTAGTCATGGTATTGCTACTTTAGCTATATCTTATCACATTTCGATGAGCAGACAATATTTCATCCTTTCCCTAGTGGTTAAAACTTTCATTTTCGAGGCAGGCCGATAGTGCCCTGCTAATCAGGGTTTTAGCTATCTCTATCTTGTAACCGTTTTTACTCAGGGGTTTGGCACCCTCGAGGGCTATCCCGGCAGCTTTTTCCAGCACATTTGTCTCAAGCCTTTTTCCTTTGAGGAAGTTTTCTGCCTCGGGAAACCGCCGGGGTCCCGGGGCTACGGCCCCAAGCGCAATCCGCGCTTCAGTGCAGATTCCGCCATCCAGGACAATCAGGGCTGCCGCGCTTACTACAGCAAAGTCGATCGGTTTCCGCAAGGTAAATTTTAGAAACTGCTGTTTTGCCCCCACAGGTGGTGTGGGAATGTGGATCCCCCCGATTATCTCTCCCGGTTCCAGCGCGTTACCCAAGGGATGAAAAAAATCCTGTAAGTAAACGGTCCTTTTTCCCCCGATTCCCAAGATATTAATTTCAGCGCCTAACAACAATAGGGCTACGGCCACATCTGAAGGACAGGCAGCAAAACACCGCCGGGCATCAAACAAAGCATGGTAGCGGTTATCACCATTTACAGCCAGGCAGGAACCGCTTCCCTTACGCAGGCAAAGAAGCCTTCCTCCAATAGAATGGGGATACCTATAGTACCAGCAGCGTGTCTCTTGGCAAAGATTCCCCCCGATAGTGGCCATATTACGAATTTGGGGGCTGCCGACGCTCCGGGCGGCCTGGGCAAGGGCCCCATATTTTTCCCTAACGGCCGGGGATTTGGCCAGGCCGGCTAATTTAGCCAAAGGGCCTATCCTGAGGCCTTCATGGTCCTTCTTGATATAATCAAGATCGGGGATGGCCTTTATATTAAGTAGTATTTCAGGGTAATCGGGAAGAATTTGCTCCTTGAGTACTCCAATGATATCAGTACCACCGGCAATAACCTGTGCTTTGCCCCCGGAGTCCTTAAGGACACTAACTGCTTCTTCCAACGTAAAAACATTGATATGTTGAAAGCTTCTCATAAGGAACGGACGCCCCCTGCTGAAGATCCCATGTCGTGGGAAAAGGCCGCCCTGCCTCCCTTCGCATAACAATATGTTTGATAGGTTTTTCGAGAGAAAAAGCCCTTCGGATGGTGCAGTATCCAGTAGGTGCCTTATGTATAACCCTTGCACAACCGTATCATCAAGCTTTACCAAGGGCCCGCAAAATTTTATCCGGTGTGAGTGGATAATCTGCCAGCCTAACCCCGATGGCATTGGATACAGCCATCAACACCGCCGGGGGGGTGGGTGCATTGACAATTTCCCCCACACCAACAGATTGAAAAGAGTGTGTATCCATAGGGGTTTCCAGGATTACTGTGTCGAACTGTGGCAACTCCATAAACGTTCGCCATTTATAATCTAACATATTCGGGTTTAAAAAACGGCCCAGCTTTGGATCAAAAACAGATTCCTCAAAAATGGCGCTATCCAGCCCCGCCGATCCCAGACACCCATGCAACTGGTTTTTGAGGCTTTGGGAATCAATTATTTTTCCCACATCCGTAGCAGCAACAACCCGCCGAAGATCTATTTTCCCCGTTTTGGTATCGACACCGACCTCTACAAAAACCATTAAAAAATTGGAGATAGAAAAATCGGGTTCAAAATAGCCATGGCCCAGACAGGTTCGATCAAAACCCAACCCATCCTTCCAACGGATTTTTTTACCGCTCTTGCCGCCTCCCTTCCCTTTGATAAAGATCATCCCATCCTCTGTGTCCAGATCATCCGCGCTAACATTGAGCACAGTTGCCGATCTTTCCAAAAGCCTCCGCCGGGCATCCTCTGCCGCACGTATGACAGCACTGCCAATGGCATAGGTGCCCCGGGAACCCACAGGACCAAATTCATAAGGGTTGACTAGGGAATCAGGCGGTGCCACGGATATACGCTCAATCGGAAGTTTTAACACCTCGGCCACCATCTTGCAGAGGCTGCTCCGCTGGCCCGTACCATGTTCGGAGAGGCAGGAATGTATCACTACAGTACTGTCAGGTTCAAGCCGTACATAGGCCTCGGAGACATCCTCTCCCACATCGGCATTGCCGTGTACGCCAATACCCACACCTATCCGCAGAGACCCATCGACTGCCGTGGGCCTGAGCCAGCCTTTCCATTTTTCCTTCCAACCGAACACCTCTGCCCCCCTGTCCATGGCCTTCCCATAGTCTATACCCCGGCTTACCCACCAGTTGCCATCGCGCCAGTAATAACCATCGCCGGGTTTAACAAAGTTTTCCCGGAAAAAATCTAGGGGATCAATATTTCCTTTTTCCAATGCCATGTTGAGAACGGGTATGAATGCAGCCTCCAGTTCCTGCCCTCCATAACCCCTGACCATTTTAGAGGCGTTACGGTTTGTGCAGACGAGTTGCGGTTTAATTTCCCAGTTGAGACAGCGCACCATTAGTTGCAGCTCGCCACAGCCAACGGCGACCATCCCCTGGGCCGCGTCGGAGCAATAGCCGGTATTGATTAGCCAGTCGCCTTCCACAGCCATGACACGCCCATCCTTTTTGATGCCCACCTTCCCCCTGAACCGGGAACCAAGGCGCAATGTGTAGGCGGCAAAATGCTCTGTTTTCGTATAATACATCTTAACCGGCTGGCGCGTTGCCTGGGCGAGGGCGGCAGCATAAAAGGCCAACTGCCATAAAAGAACCTTTGTACCAAAGCTACCGCCACAGTGGGAGGCAATCGATCGTACATTAATCCTGCCCATGGCATAGTGCAATGTAATTTTAAGGAAATAAGGACTTTGGGCCGAGGCCCATACCGTCAGATCCTCGGGCCCCTCCCAGCAGGCAATTACCCCCGGCGGTTCCAGGGGAAGGGGATTGGGAAGGTTCTCATAGGAGCAACTCCCCTCGGCAATAATATCCGATTCGGCGAAACCTTTCGCCACATCCCCCATAAAAATACCCTGAAGTGATTCGGGCCCCATCCAGGGACAGGCCAGAGGAAAGCGATTACCGGGAAACTGCTCATAAAGTTGGGGGGCATCTTCCTCAAGGGCCTCTAGCACATCATAGACCGCGGGGAGGATTTCATATTCCACCTCGATGAGCTCCAGGGCTTCCCGGGCCACAACGTCGCTGACAGCCGCAACAAGGGCCGCGGCATCGCCGACGTAGCGAACTGTGTTGCTAAGCACCCCAATATGGGAGGGCAGCCCGGCCCTCCACACAGGCGTATCTTCGTACGTCAGAACTGCCTCGACGCCTGGAAGTTCCTTTGCCCTGGTAGTATCTATTTTTTTAATTCGGGCATGGGCGTGAGGGCTTCTCAAAATTTTCGCATGGAGCATTCCCGGAATTTTTAGATCATCTATAAACTGGGCCTTCCCCCGCACCAGATCTGCTGCATCCTTTCTGGGCACCTTTTTGCCAATAAATCTGTTTTCCTTATTCATCCGTACCACCTGCTTTGGGAACAGATCCGGCAACGGCCTCCAAAACATGATAATGGCTCATACAGCGGCAATAATGGCCGGAAAGAGCCTCCCTGATTTCTTGCCCAGTTGGGGAAGGGTTACCAGCAAACAGCGCCTTAACACTCATAATCATCCCGGGAGTACAAAAGCCGCACTGGAAAGCGCCACTGTCAATAAAGGATTGCTGGATGGGATCCAGTTTACCTGTTTGCGGATCCTCCAGTCCCTCGATCGTCGTAATCTTTTTACCGTGACATTCAACAGTCAGGATTAAACAAGATAAAACCGGCTCCCCCTCCAGGAGAACCGTGCAAGCCCCGCACTCCCCCTTGTCGCAACCTATCTTCGTTCCTGTCAATCCCAAAGTCTCCCGCAGGGTATAACTAAGGGTATGGGTCGGTTGAAGATCTCCGGGCCTGCCCCCAACTTCCAAATCATAGCGCCGGTTGTTCACAACCAAGGTAACAGGATGCTCCGACATATTCCACTCTCCTTCCAGCCCAAATTTTTACAAATTAGTGTTCCCATACCCACATTTATAATAATTACTAAAGCCTCACATCTTGGGGTTTCATTAGATCATATTTCGTTGGGAGGCGAAAGAAATTTCGCCAGTTCAATGTTTTTATATTCCACTATCGAGTATTTCACCGCTGGTGGAGATCGTCACCACCTGCCAGGGGATAAATTTTCCACTTTTTTGCAAGGCTGTCTTGACAGCACTTTCCATCCCCCCGCAACAAGGCACCTCCATGCGCACGAGGGCGACATCCTTAATACTGTTGTTTTTGATGATTGATGCCAACTTTTCGCTATAATCCCCTTCATCGAGTTTTGGGCAACCGATCAGTGTTATCCTGCCTTTAATAAATTTATCATGAAAACCGCCATAGGCATATGCTGTGCAATCAGCGGCGATCAAAAGCTTGGCATCGGCAAAAAAGGGAGCGCTAACGGGTGCCAGTTTGATCTGGACAGGCCACTGGCTAAGCATGCTCTGTTCCCTGATTTGAACGGTCTGGGGCAGTTCGCATGGTTCTTCCCGCTGGATAGTGCCGGCCTGAACCCCGACGCAGCCCAAAACAGGCATTTCCCGCTCCCTTTCCTGTATTCTTTTCTTTACAGCTTCCTCGTCGTATGGGGCTGCCTGGCGTACCTCAAAACTGATGGCTCCTGTGGGACAAACCGGCAGGCAATCGCCAAGACCATCGCAGTAATCGTCGCGCAAAAGCCTCGCCTTTCCGCTGATCATGCCAATTGCCCCCTCGTGGCAGGCTTGGGCACAGAGGCCGCAGCCGTTGCACTTTTCTTCATCAATCTTGATAATTTTCCGAATCAATCTATCACCTCCTAATAGTTGTCCTGCTGAATTTCATCCTGCATCAATTATACTATTGCGGGCAAGATTGTGGCAATATAGAACAAATGGGATGTGGGTAGAATTAACACTTATCCCGGGGCAGAAATTTTGTGGATGTTCTTCTATAATATCTTGACGAATAGTAGATGTTTTATATATACTGTCTACGAGATATTATAGGGGAAGCAGTTAACATAATGTACTGCTTTATTAAAGAGCCCCTAATAGGAATATAATCATTACTACAAAATAAGGAGGTAGAGCGCTAACCTTGAAAAGAAAAATTATTATCATAGGCATTGTAGTGTTAATTCTCGTTTCCGGGGCTGTCGCTGCCTTTGCAGCCTCACAGTACCGGACACCGGCCGAGGCGGTTGCCGGGCTAACTGGGCGTGGCGTGCAATCTGTTCTTGACGAGGGCGCCGAAACAGGCAAAACCTATGGAACCATTGCTAAAGAGGCAGGCGTGTTAGATGCATTTAGGGCTGAAATGATAGAAATAAGAAAGGATGTACTGGCGGCAAGGGTTGCAGCTGGCAAATTGACCCAGGAACAGGCAGATACCATCATGGCTAGAATTGCTTCAAGGCTATCTACATGCGATGGTAGCAGGACAGGTTGTGAGCTGCACGGAATAGGTTGCGGGGCTGGTGCCGGGTTTGGTATGCACAGCAGTTGGAGCCAAGGTACGGATGATCACAACAACTGTTATGACAGTAATCGTCATAACAGGGGCCAGGAGGGCCACGGGCACAGTTTCGGGCAAGGCCATAAAAATGGCAGCCATGGACATGGCAAGGGGTTTTGCAGCCATGGCCCCCACACAAATTGGTAACACAAATATCAGGCAAACAATCGGAGAGTGCGCCTTGCGGGGAGACTGGCAACACCTTGCTAGGCGCACCTTTCTATATCATCCCCATTAATATTTTTTTCCCGCATAGATTTCGGCATAGCATCGACCTGTCCACTCGGCAGTTGCCAAATAAATATTTATTACATAAACTATAATTATAACTTTGCCCGGCACTTTTTTCATATGGAGGGGATGAATCTTTTATTGAGTTGGAAACGCACACTTACTATTCTTTGGATATCAAACTTTTGTGTGACCTCGGGCATGAGTCTCGTTATTCCTTTTCTCCCGCTATATATAGAAACACTGGGGATACATCGCCTAGAAAACATCGAGCTGTGGACGGGCTGGGTATTTTCTGCGACATTTATCACATCAGTATTTTTCCAACCAATCTGGGGGCGCTTTGCGGATAAACACGGGCGCAAAATTATGCTCCTGCGTGCTGGCCTCGGCATGGGAATTGTAACAGCATTAATGGGTACCGTGGGAACAGTGTGGCAGTTGCTTTTTCTACGCCTGTTTAACGGTGTTTTTGCCGGCTTTATTTCCATGTCGGCTTCCCTGCAGGCATCAGTGACACCTACCAAGCATTCAGGACAAGCCCTGGGGACGCTCCAAAGCGGAGCAATTGCCGGAAGTCTGGTCGGCCCCCTGATTGGGGGCGCAATGGCAGAAATATACAGTTTTCGCCTTGTATTTTTCATAACCGGTTTTATGCTTTTCCTCGCCAGTATAATTGTCATGATCTTTGTCCACGAAGATCAACGCCCCAATGTAAAAATTGAAAATCCCGAAAAGGCAGGACTCTCGCTGCTAAAACCGCTCTTCCCCATTTTTTTCGCCACCATTGTTACGCAAATAGGTATGATGAGCATCGAACCCATCGTTACAATCTATGCAAAAACATTATACACCGGTGATTACCTGGCTATGACCGCCGGGCTAGTCGTTGCTGCAAGCGGCATCGCCAACTTAATCGGCGCACCTGCACTGGGAAAATTGGGGGACCGGATCGGCCAGCGGAAAGTGCTGATATTCGCTCTCGGTGCAGCCTCCTGCATGTATATACCCCAAGCCCTAGCCAATAGCATCAGCCTATTACTTATCGGGCGATTTCTCCTTGGGCTTTTTATTGGCGGAATGATTCCGGCACTTAATGTCCTTGTCAAGAAAAAAGCACCGGAAGAACTGCAGGCCACGGCCTTTGGTTTTAATTCCTCAGCTATGTTTCTCGGCGGTTTTATCGGGCCTCTTATTGGGAGCGGCATAGCAGCTACATATGGGATTAAAAATGTTTTTTTTGTAACTGCAGCCATTCTGCTCGCTAATATGCTGATGATTTATTTCAACAAAAATTTTGACACAGGCGCCGATCATAAGGGCGAAGGTTTTGACTATCAATAGCACTGATAAAAGGAATTACGGCATGATGGGCCTATAACTTTAAATTGGCATAATTATTCCCAAACAGGCCTGCCAAATATTCAGCCTGTTTTCTAAAGGCCTCGCCATCCCGCCAGGTATTTTCTGCATGCAACATTTCCTGGGGAATCCCGGGGCACTCGCGGGGAATAGACAGGTTAAATAATGGATCGTGGTCATAGCTGACACCATCAAGCTGACCACTGACAATAGCATTTATAATAGCACGGGTGTGTTTAAGTTTGATCCTGTTTCCTATACCATAGGGCCCGCCGCTCCAGCCCGTATTGACCAGGTAAACACTTGTGCCATGACGGGCTACTTTCTCCTCCAGCATCCTGGCATAAACCCGTGGCCGCAAGGGAAGAAAAGGCGCACCAAAGCAAGTGGAAAAAGTGGCCACTGGCTCGGTGATACCCCTTTCCGTCCCGGCCAGCTTACTGGTATAACCCTGCAGGAAATGATAAATAATTTGTTCACCAGTTAACTTTGCCACGGGGGGCATCACCCCGAAGGCATCGGCTGTAAGAAAGATAATGTCCCGGGGATGGCCGGCCACCCCGGGAATGATCGCGCCATCGATGTATTCTATGGGGTACCCGGCCCGGGTATTTTCTGTAATGCTGCCATCGCCAAAATCCGGCTCGGCACTGGTAGAATCAATGATCACATTTTCCATCACACAGCCAAAACGGATGGCTTCCCAGATCAGGGGTTCATGTTCCCGGGATAGATTGATGCATTTGGCATAGCTGCCCCCTTCCAGGTTGAAGATACCCTCCTCGGACCAGCCGTGTTCATCGTCGCCTATCAAAAAGCGTTCGGGATCCGTGGATAGGGTAGTCTTACCTGTCCCGGAAAGGCCAAAGAAAAGTGCCACATCGCCCCTTTTTCCCGTATTGGCGGAACAATGCATGGATAAAACATCGTTTCGCAAAGGTAATAAATAATTCAATGCCGAGAAAACCGATTTCTTAATTTCACCGGCGTAGTGTGTCCCTCCGATTAATATCAAACCCCGCGAAAAATTAATGGCAATAAAAGCCTCCGAATTGGTTTTATCAAAATGTGGATCAGCCCGGAATCGCGGGGCAGAAATAACTGTTAAGCGGGGTTGAAACCCCTGGAGCTGAACTGGCTCCATTTTCAGAAAAAGATTCTGCACAAATATGTTTTGCCAAGCCAATTCATTGATAAACCTGATCGGGTACTGATAACGAGGATCGGCACAGGCATACCCATCAAAAAGAAAGATTTCCCGATCCCGTAGGTAGGCGGCCAGCCGATCAAAAAGATTTTGGAAATTTTCCGGGCTCATGGGCTTGTTTAGCTCGCCCCACCAGATATCACCTGAAGTTTCTTTATCATCAACAATGAACTTATCATTGGGTGAGCGGCCGGTATATTTGCCGGTCCTAACACTTAGGGCACCTCTGGAGGTGAGAGTTCCCTCGCCCCGCATGAGAGCTATTTCGACAAGCTTTGCCACGGGCAAATTGCGGGGCATCTTTGCTGTATCAAAAAAATCTGCATCCTTGACATTGCTAGTTGGGCCATCGCACATTAACCTTCACTCCTATTATTTCATAAGGTTAGCTATTGCCCTGACAGCAAATATTATTCAGTTCCCTATTTCCCAAACCCTTGGAAAAACTGGGATTATCAGATGCTTTTAAAATAATAACGGGGATAACTATCTCCCCCGTTTCTACCTGGTGAACCATCTTCGTAGATTATTCACGTTTAGGCACGTTTCAGGGCACCCTCAGGCCCTGGCAATTCATTTTCATCCACATTATTAATAGCACAAAAGTATTCGAAAAATTGTTGTGCCTTTTCTTGTTCCTCGGTCTTTTCTTTCAAGGAAACAATGTCCCGCAAAATTTGAGCCATCCATATATTGTCAAAATAACGTTGCCTTCCCGAGTTCCATGTCATTTTATCGGGAAATCTTTTATTGACATAGTAATTCCAAAAAAGCATTTTTTCCGATTCCTCCTCCGTTAGGCGAAACCTATGCTTGGGATGGGCGGGAATAAATCCATCTTGGCAAAGTCCCCCGTTAAAATCCTCGTTTACCATAAACACGCCGAGGATGTGCCTATCCTTTTCCAACATATCTGGACCTCTTTTAGTCAAAAGACATGCGCTATTTTGATTCATCCGCGTTAAGCGCCGTGGCTGCCCTTTTCTTGCCCCACTTTTTATCTCCCCGACGAAAACTTTCCATTCCTCAAAAATTGTATCCTCCTCGTCAGCCTCACACCAAAAAACAGATTGAAGCTCCGGATGGATTTTACGCCTTCTTACACGCTTTTTCTGTTCCAGGGCATATAAGCGTTGCCGCTCAAGGGCCTTCGCATTTTCTAATCTTAATGCTTCCTTCCTCTTCTCTTCTTCCTTTTTCAGTATTTTTTTTCTCACCAAACCAGCCAGTTCCTGATCCGTCAGTGTGATATATTTACCAAAGGCATCAGGGAAAATAAACCTTTTAACACCTGATTCAAAACTGATTTTAATATATGAATCATCGTGGCTAATCACATTCCCCTTTCCAAAATCCCTATGCGTAACCTTTTTATTAACCAGATTCATAGAGCTGCTCCCTCCGATTTGCTTTGATTGCGTCCCACAAAAAGCATTCTCTTCCTCCTCCTGCACTTTAAACCATTTTGCTACCATTATTATAACACTATGGGCAAAAAAGTTCAAATTTCGCTATTGACTCTATTAATTTTCTATTATATAATAATGTTTTTTCTAATGCTTTTAACTGTCTCAATGTTCAATGGTTTAGAAGTTAACCCTATTCCATTGCACTGATCAGATATGCACTTTTTGCCAAATGCATAAAAACACCATCCAGACCGGATCAGGAGTGAAGATAGGAAATGCCCTAGACATTGGTTACATGGGGCCTCAGTGGTATAATTATACCATGAAAACCACGGATGCCAATAGGCCATTCGCCCATGGGACCGGCCCTGGCTGGCGGAGATATGCCGATCATAGCTAGAACTGATCTCTTAAAAATTGGGACACCTTCCCGGCCTGAAAAAGTAAGGGCTAATTTATGGGAGCAAGTTAGGAAATTGCAAGGCGGTGGTACCACCATTTTTCCCACACTGGTACTCATGGATCAAGTCCGGAATCCAAATTGCCCTCAATACGAAAAACACCCATACTTTGAAAAGGGCGGTAAATCTGATAGACAGCCCTCACTATTACAAAATATGTTATAATATTGCCACGAAATGGTCGTACAAAAGGCAAGGCGGCAGATAAATGATGGGTTTGAATACAGATTTAAGGGGGAGGTAAAATGAAGTTTCTGGAAACACTAGAACAAACGTTAAAACAGGATAACCGCTTTGTCGGTGAAGATGGAAGACTTCTTAAGGCTAAAGTCTATGATGCGTGTATGGGTATGGATGGATCATTGCTTGAAACCCTCATGAACAATGAAACTTTAAAATCTCACTTCTTTGTGGAGGTTAATGGAACACTGATTTTTGATAAAACGAAATTTGCCTGGGTGCTGGAATCCCGCGAATTTTTGCCCGATAGCTATACGATGTTTAAAAATAAAATAGGTCTAACCAACAGTAAAGGAAACCTTATCAGCCGGCAAAATGATGTGACACTCGTCTGGCCCTATAAGGATTGTGTGCTTGAAGGTGGCCAAACAAAGGAAGATCAAAAGCGGGATGAAGTTTTCTATAATGAAACCCTGGCACCGGACGAGGTAAACAGACTCCTGTATCCGAAAGTTTTTACCAATGCAAAAAGGTATTCCGTGAATGGTGCTGAGGAGATTGCTAAAATTGAGGATAAGGACAACTTGATTATTAGGGGGAATAATTTGTTGGCCTTGGCTTCGTTGCTGAAAAGATATGAGGGTCGGGTAAAGTGTATATACATTGACCCACCATATAACACGGGAGGAGATACTGATACTTTTTCATATAACAATTCCTTTAACCATTCTTCATGGTTAACATTCATGAAGAACAGGCTAGAGCTAGCGTATCGTTTGCTAAAAAAAGAGGGTTTTCTTACTGTTGCAATTGACCATGCAGAGTTGTTTTATTTGGGTGCGCTCTGTGATGAAATATTTAGCGCTGAAAACCGGATATCTATTATAACCGTACAACATAACCCGAAAGGTAGGAATCAGGCAAAATTTTTTTCTGCTAATAGCGAATATCTGTTAGTCTATGCAAAAAATAGAGTCATGGCAGAATTCAATCAAGTAGCTATTGATGATGAGGTTTTAAAGACTTTTACAGAAATTGATAAATCCGGAAGGCGTTATAGATGGGAACCGTACATTCGAGCGAGAACTGTCTGGTCAAGGGAAGCCAGGCCTGATAATTGGTACCCAATTTACGTGAG
>DUNV01000098.1 GCA_012839215.1 Bacillota bacterium | reverse complement strand
TATCTATTTATCCTCATTATCTCTATTGTAGCCTTTTTTACTGCGGGATGTAAAGTTTCTGAAAAAATATCCCCTTTGCCTACAGGGGATGAACCCGGGGAGTACAATAACACGGAACCTGAAAAGGAACCGTTACCGCGGGGTTTCCCTTCCCCCTATACTGGAACCATCGTAGATAAGGTTTTCCCGGTTCCCTTTTGTGTATTGGTTGAAAATCACCCATCGGCCCGGCCCCAGTCTGGTCTAAAAGATGCCGAACTCGTTTATGAGCTGCCAGTCGAGGGGGGCTACACCAGATTTTTGGCCATCTACGCCTCACCATATGAAGGGGAAATTGGCCCCGTGCGCAGCTCCAGGCCATACTTTGCCCACCTTATCAAGGAACATAATGGAATAATGGCCCATTGCGGCTACTCTATCCACACCGAGGAAGTTTTAAAATCGATTAAACTAAAATATCTCGATGAACGTTTCAACCCTCAATACTACAGAAGGGAAAAAAGCAGAAAGATGCCACACAATCTTTACACCACGCTGGAAAAACTATGGCAGGGGGCAGAGGATAAAAATTTCCTTGAGGAAGAAGAGAAAACGATTCAGCCCTTTTTCACTTTTAGCGATCCCCCCGATCAGAGACAAGGGGAGTTGGCGAAAAAAATTGAGATTAATTTCAGCTCGACAGATTGCGCCGAATATCATTGGAATGCCAAAGGAGGCTATACAAGGTATCATAATGGGGAACCCTTTGGGGACGCGGAAACAAAAGAGGAAATAGCTGTGAGCAATATCATCGTGCAATTTGTGCAGACCCGTACCCTTACCGCCGAAGGACATTTAGATATTTCACTGGTAGGAGAAGGCAAAGGCTTTCTTTTTTCCGGCGCTACAGTGGAGGAAATTAAGTGGAAAAAGGAGAGTGGGCAAGGAAAAACGATCTTTGGCGGCGCAGGCGGTGAACTGCTCCTGTCCCCCGGCAATACATGGATCCATCTCGTTCCCCAGGGCAGCAAGGTAAATTGGTCGCCCTAACCTTACCGGGATTATTTACCGCCAACTTTTTCACTAAGGAAAAGTTTCCCCTGGGAGTTCAGGCTTGCATAAAGAATATCTTTTATACCCAGATTATATTCTCCAAGCCTGTCTTCCAGCCATTCATTTGTCAGATCCAGCTGTCTAAGATTTTCCTGCATAACCTCACCATCAAAAATTAGCGGGTAGGGCATCTCCTCCTCGTCAAACCCAAAATCCATATCCCCTGGGGTTAGGGCCCTCTTGGAGGTCTTTAGCATAATGCTGATCTTGCCAGAAGTCTCTAGAATGGCATATTTAACATGTGAAATATCAAAAACATTTTTTTCCCTCAGCTGGGCTAGCAAATCATTCATATTATAACGCTGCCTGCGCATTTCCTTCTCTGAAATAATGCCGTTGGAAATAATGATGCTTGGACCGCCATCAATGATTTTTCTTAAGAAACGGCTTTTTAGACAGATATAAGAAATTAAAACTTCTGCCCCCACGAGGACAAACATGGGAACAAGGCCGATATGGATGGGAATCTGGAGTTCTTCCATGGGAAAAACGGCAATTTCTGCGATCATGATGGCGATAACAAAATCAAAGGTGGAAAGCTGCCCCACTTCCCTTTTTCCCATAAGGCGCACAACCAGAAGGACAGTAAAATAAATGACAATTGTCCTTACAGCAACATTAACTATCATAAACAATAATCACCCTTTTTATCTTCTCCTGAAGAAGGGAAAATAACGGCCCATCATCGGACAGAGGCCCTTTTTCTTGACAGATAAAATACACTGGCATAAAATCAGGTTAGAAAGGCTTGTTTTGTATATAAATGGATGGAGGGCTCAATATGGAACAGAAGGAATATTTCTGCCTCTACCTCTCC
>DUNV01000097.1 GCA_012839215.1 Bacillota bacterium | reverse complement strand
AATCCTCGTGTCCCCAGTTCAATTCTGGGTCTCGGCACCATTTTGTGCGGAAGTGGCTCAGTGGTAGAGCATCGCCTTGCCAAGGCGAGGGTCGCGGGTTCGAATCCCGTCTTCCGCTCCAATTATTTGTGGCGACATAGCCAAGAGGCAAGGCAGAGGACTGCAAATCCTTTATCCCCGGTTCAAATCCGGGTGTCGCCTCCATTTTTTTTTTGCCGGAGTGGCGGAACGGGCAGACGCAAGGGACTTAAAATCCCTCGATCACTTCAATGATCGTACCGGTTCAAGTCCGGTCTCCGGCACCATATATTTGGGCGCTACAGCATCAACCAACCGCTCTTGGAGCGGTTTTCCTTATTCTATGGTGCCATTTTGCTACCCATCTTTTATTTGTTGTTAATTTTTGTTTGGTATTATCATTACTGTGCTACCCGCATACTAATTTTGTTAAGGATAAAAGCTGTGCCCAAGCCCCACAGAAAGGCGCCTATACCATGGGTCAGGACAGTTTTTAAGGGGACTTCCTTAAAAAAGGGCAACCGCAATAAATGGGGCAGGCTGAAAAGGATAAACCAGATGACAACCCCATAAAGCGCTCCTTTAAAAAGAATATATTTGCTTTTTATGCGGGGTAATAACATGGAGAAAATTACACCCAGAAAACCTAAAAAAACGAACTGTACAGCTACAAATATGACCAGTTCCAGGGCTCCATCCGCTTTTTTCCCCATGATAAAAACACTCATAAAATCCGCCCACAATATCGTATTAAAACCAAGTGCGCGGGCCCCAAAAGTGACAGCGACAGCGACAATTGCTCCCAGAAAACCTGCAATAAAACCTTGGGTCACTCTATCCGTCATGATAGTTTTCCTCGCCATTTGTATTTTTATTGTCAGGGTGAATGCCCACCTTAGGTACCCCGGGCCAGGGCTGGCCCAGGTGAGGGTTACCGAAATCTCATTCCGGATCTCAGTTTGGCCAGGCTTCCAAGAAGAATATGGGCCAGGCCAAAACCCACTATGCCGGCACCGATTTTGCCACCAACGGTTTTACCAAGGCGTTTGGAAAAACGACCCAGGCCGATAAGGACCTTGCTGGTAGTAGATGCTCTTTTCCTTATAAACATAGCATTCACCCCAGTGATATGTTTCCTATTTGCTGCAAATATTATCAGTATCCTTATAAAACAATAATCAAAAAATCGGTTAGCAGCTCAATAGACAGCATGTAAAAGGCTGTGTTAAAATTAGATCGGGAATCAGGCTAATTGGAGGGAGATAGCATATGCTGAAAAAATATGTACTGTACCTAATCAGATGGCAGTTATCCACTCCTATTCTAGCAATATGCCTCTACTATATGACATTTAATGTTACTATTAAAACAGTGTTGGCAAATTTAATTGGAGGTTTGCTCTTTTTTTGGGTTGATCGGTATATTTTTAAATCAACAATATTTTCTGCCCTTTGGGAGATAAAAGAAGATATAGTGTGTGTTGACTGTGGAACTGTTACGAAAGGATACAGGCTGGTAAAAACTAGCAATTACGATCGCTTGACCGATAAGCATCCCGAATTTCGTTGCGAGGCTTGTTCAAAAAAGAAGTTGGATCAATTAAAGGCAAGGGGTGTCAGGGTCTAGTTTTAGCAAGCCAGAAGGTATTGACACAGTGGCCATGTTTTCGTACTTGATTTTTTTAATAGGGTCTGCTAAAATAGATTAAGTAAATAAAGGGATAGGTAGATTGGGTGGGGAAAATTTAATAGGGGTCCTTAGCTCAGTGGGAGAGCGCTTCCTTGACGCGGAAGAGGCCGTGTGTTCGATCCACACAGGACCCACCAGGTCAAATGCCAGTCCTCTAGAATTTTTAGGGGACTGATTTTATTTGTTGTCTTGACAGCTTCACCCAGAAGAATTATGATTTACTTGCCATTTAGGGGTAAGGAAGTGGAAAGGGGTCAAAAAATTGGATAATCAATCTCAGAAGGTAAAAGTTCTGATCAAGGATTGGGGCACCAAGGAAGTTGCCCCCGGGACACTAGTGCTAGAACTTTTACACCAGGCGAGTGGAAAACTTGCCAAGGAAACCCTTGCAGTTAAGGTGGGTAATAAAATAATTGATCTGAACACCCCTATCAATAATGATATGGAGCTCAAGGTTTTAACCTTTGATGATGCGGAGGGGGCGCAGGTTTACAGGCATACGGCCAGCCATGTTATGGCCCAGGCGGTAAAAGATCTTTATGCCAATGTTCGCTTGGGGATAGGTCCTTCTATCCGCGATGGTTTTTACTACGATTTTGATCTAACCCAGGCGATTAACCCGGAGGATTTGCCAAAAATTGAAGAGCAAATGAAAAAGATAATCAAGGACGACTTACCCCTGGAAAGAATTGAACTTGGGCGGGGAGAGGCTATCAAGTTATTTTCGGATATGGGTGAAAAATATAAGGTCGAGCTCATTGAGGATCTTGATGAGGGAAGCACCATTTCTTGCTATCGCCAGGGTGATTTTATTGACCTTTGCGCTGGCCCCCATCTTCCCTCCACCGGCAGACTAAAAGCCATAAAACTTTTAAACCTGGCCGGGGCTTACTGGCGTGGTGATGAGCGACGTCCCATGCTGCAGCGTATATATGGTACTGTATTCCCCAAGGCGAAGCTGCTTGAGGAATATTTGCAGCAACTGGAAGAGGCCAAAAGGCGCGATCATCGCAAGCTGGGCCGGGAACTCGATCTTTTTTCCTTCCACGAGGAAGGCCCCGGTTTCCCTTTTTTCCATCCCAATGGCATCATTATCCGCAGGGAATTAGAAAACTTCTGGCGGGAAGAGCACCGCAGGGCCGGTTATCAGGAAATAGAAACACCTATTATTTTAAACCGCAAGCTCTGGGAACAATCGGGCCACTGGGATCATTACCAGGAAAACATGTACTTTACCAAAATCGATCAACAGGATTATGCTGTCAAACCAATGAACTGCCCCGGTGCCATGCTTGTATTTAAGGCAGGGATGTACAGTTATCGGGATCTGCCCCTGCGCCTGGCCGAAATGGGGCTTGTACACAGGCACGAAAAATCGGGTACACTACATGGATTAATGAGGGTGCGCAGCTTCACCCAGGATGACGCCCATATCTTTATGCTTCCTGAGCAAATTGAAGACGAAGTGGCCAGGGTTTTCGATCTCGTGGATAAATTTTACCATATTTTCGGTTTTGAATACAATATTGAGCTCAGCACCAGACCGGAAGAATCCATGGGTTCTGATGAAATGTGGGAAAAAGCCACTACTGCCCTGCAAAATGTACTAATCAAAAAAAATATCCCCTATACAATTAATGAAGGGGACGGGGCCTTTTATGGCCCTAAAATTGATTTTCACCTGCAGGATTCCCTGGGGCGGACCTGGCAATGCGGGACGATCCAACTTGATTTCCAAATGCCGGAAAAATTTGATCTAAACTACGTCGCCAGGGACGGATAAAAGCATCGCCCGGCAATGATTCACCGGGTTGTTTATGGGGCCATTGAGCGTTTTATTGCCTTGCTTATCGAACATTATGCCGGGGCATTTCCCCTTTGGCTGGCACCTGTTCAGGTCAGCATTATTCCCATCACCGAGCGGCAGCATGAATATGCGGCTGAGATAAAAAAACGCCTCCTGGGGGAATTGATCCGCGTTGATCTTGATGCCAGAAATGAAAAGGTGGGATTCAAGATCAGGGAAGCCCAGGTCAAAAAAATCCCCTATATGTTAATTGCCGGTGATCGCGAGCTAGAAAATGGCACCGTATCCCTGCGCCACCGCGGGAAGGGCGATCTAGGCCCTATTCAACTTGATAGTTTTATCGAAAAAGTCAGGGATGAAATAAATAATAAAATAAAATGAATAGAAAAACCATCAGAAAGTATTTGACGAATGCCCGTCTTTATGGTATATTGACATGCATAAAAGAAGAAGCTCTAGCTTCTCACCTTGCGACGCATTTTTTGAGCTGTTACCAGGGTTTTCATGGTGGAGTTTTAATAAATAGCGATCCATATGCAGGTGGGGCCAACCTGCATTTTTATTTTTATGACACAAGATTCCGGAGGTGAAATAAAGATTAGCAAGGAATTATTTGTTAACCACAAAATTAGGGCCAGAGAGGTCAGGCTTATTGGCAGCGAGGGTGAACAACTTGGTATCATGCCTTTGGGTGAGGCACTGAACCTTGCACGGGAAAAAAGTCTTGATTTGGTCAATATTGCTCCCCAGGCAAAGCCTCCTGTTTGCAGGATCATGGATTTTGGGAAATACAAATTCGAACAGAGCAAACGGGAGAAGGAAGCCCGTAAGAGGCAGAAAACGACCTCTGTCAAAGAAGTGAAGATGCGGCCCAACATTGAAACCCATGACTTTCAGGTCAAGGTACGCAATGCCCAGCGTTTTCTAGAGGGTGGAGACAAAGTAAAAGTATCGGTAATTTTTCGCGGGAGAGAGATTACACATCCTGAACTGGGTAGGGCTCTGTGCCTGAAACTTGCTGATGAACTTCAGCAAACCGGTGCTGTGGAAAGGGAACCGAGAATTGAAGGAAGAAATATGGTGATGATCCTTTCGCCGAAATGATAAGATGATAACACCACAGGTAAATTATTGGATAAAGGGGGTATTACCATGCCAAAGATGAAAACACATCGCGGGGCAGCAAAACGGTTTAAAAAAACAAAAAGCGGCAAAATTAGAAGGTTCCATGCCTTTCATGCTCATATATTGGAGAAGAAATCTCCTAAAAGAAAAAGAAAGTTGCGCAAGCCTACCCTAGTATCAAAAAGTGATCTTAAACGGGTAAAACTTTTGCTGCCGTACTAACCAACTGACAAGGAGGGTACAAAATGCCCAGGGTAAAAAATAGTGTTGCTACCAGAAAAAGAAGAAAAAAGATCCTTAAAATGGCCAAGGGTTACTTTGGTTCGAGAAGCAAACTTTTTAGGGTTGCCAACCAGCAGGTGATGAAATCGCTGTTGTATGCCTACCGGGATCGCAAAGTGCGCAAAAGGGATTTTCGCAAGCTTTGGATCGCACGCATTAATGCCGCCACGCGGAATAATGGGCTTTCATATAGCAAATTTATGAATGGGCTAAAAAAAGCGGGTATTGAAATAAATCGGAAAATGCTGGCAGAATTGGCCGTTAGCGATCCTATTGCCTTCAAAAAAATGGTGGAAATAGCACAGGGCGGGGAAGGATAGATGGTTAGGGTATGGATGGTCGCACTGCGCCCCTTCGTTTACTAAAGGAATACAGAAAACTAGCTTTAGTAAAATACAGAAGTAGAAAAAGGAAAATGGTTCTCGAGGGAACCTTGTTGCTCAGGGAGGCATTGCTGGCTGGCATAGAATTGGAAAGCCTTATCTATACCCCGGAATTTGCCGCAAAACCGGAAGCGGCAAGAATATTAAGCGGGGCAAACTGCCGGGATAAAATCTTTCGGGTAAATTCCACTACTTTTTCAGCCATTGCCCAGACAGATACTCCACAGGGTGTTGCAGCTATTGCCCTCATCCCGGATAATAGGGATATTTTTAAGTTTAACAAGAATTTTTACCTCGTGTTGGATCGGATACAGGACCCCGGCAATCTGGGTACTATTATCAGGACAGCAGCCGCTGCCGGAGTAGACGGAGTTATACTTTTGCAGGGCACGGCCAATCCATATAGCCACAAGGCCTTGAGGTCCTCTATGGGTGGGGTTTTTTATATCCCCATTTTTTTTGAGGCAGATCAACCGGACTGGTATGCCCTTATGAAGAAAAAGGAAATGCATTTGATTGCTGCCCACCCCCAGGGGGAGCTACCCTACTATCATGTTAATTTCCGCAGGCCCTGTACCGTAATTATTGGTAATGAGAGCCAGGGTGTGGCAAATATGTTATTAGAAAAAGTGGATACGAGGGCTTTTATACCCCTCGGAAGGAAATTCAATACACTAAACGCAGCTGTAGCTGCGGCCGCTTTTATCCTGGAACACCAACGCCAGAATAGTTTCCATTGATAATGACCTCATTGTCTTTTCAAAAGAATTGTGCTATAATTTAGCCAGGTTCCTGAAAGATTTTAGGAAAGGGGTCATTTTTATGCTGACCGCCGAATTTTTCTGGAAATTATTTGAGAGCACAGGATCAGTTGCCGCTTACTTATTATATAGACGCTTTTGTTCTTATTCATAATTAAATGATTTCAATACCATGAAGGGGAAAAGTACTCATTGGCCAAGTCCCCAGAGAGGAGGGCCATGGCTGGAAGCCTTCTGATAGGTCATGACGAAGTTCACCCTGGAGTTAACGGTTGAAAGGTTTATTTCCTAGTAAGCCGCTTTCGGAATGCACCGTTATCGTTTGGAGAGAACTCTTCAAAGAGTTAAGTAGGGTGGTACCGCGGAAAACTTTCGTCCCAGAGTAAGACAGGGGCCGAAAGTTTTTTAGTTTATATCGGGGCAAAATGGTAAAAAATATTAATTAAACACTAGTCCGGACAGGAGGCTTTAGGATCATGCAGAAAACAATAAATGAAAGGATCGAGGAGCTGCGGGCACAATTCCAACAGGGCATTGATGCAGCGCCTAACCTTGAGGCTTTGGAAAAACTTCGGGTTAAGTTTCTGGGCAAGAAAGGGGAGGTCACGACCCTAATGCGGGGAATGGGCAAGTTACCTGCCGATGAAAGGCCCTTATTTGGAAAACTGCTTAACGAATTTAAGGGTTTCGCCGAAAAAATGCTCGATAACCAAAAAAAACAGCTCAAAGAAAAGGATGCCTCCCAGCGTTGGGAAAAAGAGCGATTGGATATTACCCTTCCGGGAAAACCCTTCCATTTGGGCCGTAAACACCCACTGACTGTTATTACCGAGGAAATCGAAGAAATATTTTCTTATATGGGTTTTCAAATTGCTGAGGGCCCCGAGGTGGAATCGGATTACTATAACTTTGAGGCACTTAATATGTCCAAGGAGCACCCCGCCAGGGATATGCAGGATTCTTTTTATATAAACCCAGAGGTCCTATTGCGTACGCATACGTCTCCTATGCAAGTCCGGACAATGGAGGCCATGGCGCCTGGGCTTCCTGTGAGAATTATCTGTCCCGGAAAGGTATTCCGCCGGGATGATGACGTAACCCACTCTCCCATGTTTCATCAGGTCGAGGGATTGGTGGTAGACAGGGGGGTATCCCTGGCCGATCTGAAAGGGATTCTCATGCTTTTTACCAAAGAAATGTTCGGTGAGGGAAGGGAGCTTCGTTTCAGGCCCAGTTTTTTCCCATTTACAGAGCCCAGCGCCGAGGTCGATATATCCTGCATTATCTGCGGCGGGAGTGGCTGTAGGACCTGCGGGGATACAGGATGGCTGGAAATATTGGGTTCAGGTATGGTCCACCCGCGGGTATTGGAGGTTTCCGGATATGATTCTGAAGAGGTAACCGGCTATGCCTTTGGTATTGGCATCGAACGCATTGCAATGTTAAAATATGGAATAGATGATATACGGCTTTTCTATTATAATGATCTGCGCATGTTGCAGCAATATTGAAAGGGTGTATCTAGGATGAAAGTTCCTTATAACTGGCTTAGGGATTATATAAAGATCGAGCTGCCGCCGGAAGAACTGGCAAAGCGTCTAACTATGGCTGGACTTGAGGTGGAGCTTGTCAGTACTTTTGCCCCCCTAGGTGAAAATTTTGTGGCCGGCCGGATTGTATCCCTGAGGGAACATCCCCACGGGGCCAACCTTCTGTTAGTCGAGGTTGATTTGGGCAAAACCATGCTTGAAGTTGTCTGCGGGGCAAAAAACATCAGTGAGGGGGATATGGTGCCGGTGGCCCTTTCCGGTGCAGTACTGCCGGGAGGAGAAGTGATTAAGCCGACAGAAATTAGAGGTATCCTTTCCCCCGGGATGCTTTGTTCCGGGGGGGAATTGGGGCTGGAAATTGCTGAAGAAGAGCCGGGTATCATGATATTGGACATGGATTGTTCACCCGGGGAAAAGCTAACAGATCTTCTTCCATTTAATGAACCAGTCCTAGAGATCGATCTGACCCCCAATCGGGGTGATTGCCTGGGGCTTTTGGGAATTGCCAGGGAGGTAGCCGCCCTAACAGGAGAAAAATTGTTGCTGCCACCGGATGATGTGGAGGAAGAAGGGCAAAAGATAGAGCAATTGGGCAGTGTGGAGATCAGGGATACCGATCTGTGTTACCGTTACACCGCCAGGATTATGGAAGGCATTACCATCAGGCCCTCACCCCTAAAAATGCAAATGCGGCTCCTGGCGGCTGGAATTCGCTCCATTAGTAACCTGGTAGATGTAACCAACTATGTGATGTGGGAAACAGGGTTCCCCATGCATGCTTTTGATTATGATCGGCTTACTGGGGGGCAGATTATCGTTCGCCGTGCCGGGCAGGGGGAGACACTCGTTACACTTGATGGGCTATTAAGGACCCTCGATCCTGAAGTACTCGTTATTGCGGATACAGTGGAACCTGTGGCACTGGCTGGTGTGATGGGCGGAGAAAATACGGAGATTACCGAGAAAACAAACCGACTTCTTTTAGAGGCAGCTGTCTTTAACCCGACTAGTGTGCGCAAAACAGCAAGGAAAATGAATCTGCCTTCAGAGGCATCCCAGCGTTACGAAAAAGGAGTGGATGTGGAGGGTGCTATTTTTGCCCAGAATAGGGCTGTTCGACTTATGAAAGCGACGGCTGGGGGGAAAATTTTGCATGGAATTATTGACAGCTATCCCCGCCCCCACAAGGAGCATGTAATAACTTTGCGAAAATCAAGAGTCCAGCTTGTACTTGGTTATTCCATACCGGAAGAAAGGATTACAGATATCCTGACTGGTTTAAGTCTAGAAGTAGGCAAAGCAGAGGATACCTTAGGGGAAAACAGAAAAACTGATGAAGTGCTTTTTAAAGTCAGGATTCCTTCCTACCGCAGCGATTTGCAAATAGAAGTTGACTTAATCGAAGAAGTGGCTAGAATCTACGGTTTCGATAAAATACCGGTGACTCCACCTGTCGGCATGCAAACCTCAGGAAGGCCTTCGCAGGTACAGAGAATCACCTCCAGAATTAAAAACACACTTGTATCTTGCGGCCTTCAGGAGGTCATTACTTTTTCGTTTATTAATCCCAAACATTTGGATCTTTTGCAGCTCCCAGCCGATGATAAATGGCGCAATGCCGTTAGGTTGCAAAATCCCTTAACCGAGGATCAGGCAATTTTGCGGACCAGCCTATTGCCGGGGCTATTTCAGCTCTTGCAATATAATTTTAACCGCCAGACGCTGAACCAGTTTATTTTTGAAATGGGAAGGGTTTTCTTTCCTAGGGGGGAGTATGAGCTTCCTCTTGAAAGAGAGGTTTTGGCGCTGGCCCTCAGCGGGAAACAGCCTCTCGGTGATTGGCAGAACCACCCAAGGGATCTCAATTTCTATGAAATTAAGGGAATCATAGAAACGTTGGTGCAAAACCTGGGGATAGAGGGGCTTCATTGGGAGGAAGCCACGATTCCCCTGCTTCACCCTGTCAGGGGAAGCAAGATTTCTATTCAAGGTAGGGAGGTAGGTTTTGCTGGTTCACTTCACCCTCTACTCCAGGAAAAATTGGATTTTAAACAGGAAGTCTTTCTCGCCGAACTGATGTTGGAACCATTACTGGAAGCAAGTTCCCTTTTGCCTACCTTCCGCAGACTTCCCCGTTTTCCTGCCGTTTTCCGGGATGTAGCTTTTATTGTTTCCCGCAAAGCAAAGGCCGGGGATCTAATGGATACGATTAGGGCCCACGGTGGTACATTTTTGGAAGAAGTCTCCTTGTTTGATGTTTACGAAGGGAAACAGATTCCCGAGGATTGCTTAAGCATGGCCTTTTCCCTAACCTTTCGCCATGGGGACAAAACTTTGACCGATGACGAGGTTGATCCCTTTATGGAGGAAATAGCCCAAGCCTTACAGGAAAAGTTTGACGCGGCGTTGCGTAAAACATAATTATTGTTCTTTAGATATTGTATATCCCAACATGGGACAAGCTTCGGAGGGATAAAATGATCGAAAATCTCCTATTGCAAAGAAATTGGCATTTATCGGTGCGATATGATGGTGGAAAGCTTATTTCCGAGACAATTTACTGTGGAACTGATCGGGAGCTAAATGCCCGCCTGATTGTTCAACCGGAGTCGCTAAGAATACTGAACGCCTGGTGGGAGATCTACCGTGCCCCCGGGTTTGCTAAGCCCGAGATCATAAATATTTCCCAGCTAAGAGGGCTGGAAGCATATTTTGGATGTGGTGCCGGGCTTCGCCAGGCACTCCGCTACCTGGGTGACCATTTCGCTGTAGAGCTTTTTTCCGATGCTGTCCGGGGAGTGATCCAGGCCGAAACATTTCTTTACAAGGAAAGGGGTTTCCCATCATCGGAAGAATTTGAGGAAAACTGGACAAATGATTATAATGCCTCTTGCCGTTATTACAGCAATATAGAGCGGGTGAGCCAGGATTGGTACGAATATATCGGCTATGATGAGCGTACCGGTAACCTTTTTAACCGCACCAAAACACAGATTTTAAGAAGGATGGGTGACCTTTACAGCATAGTCGGCCACTTTAATGATTCTTTTCATGGGATTGCCGCCGATATGTTGCTCAGGGAAGACGGGATGGTGGAAAAAGCCCGGGGTGTTATCCTCAGGGCCCCCGATGATGTGTGCCGGGAAGCTACTGCCACTCTTGATACCCTAGACTGTAAAAATATTCTACAACTCAATAAAAAGGATATCGCCTTTTTGATGGGGAATAATCAGGGATGTACTCATCTAATTGATCTTATTTCCGAGAGCGCAGCAACGTTAAGGCTCTTTTTAGATGTGGATGACCCGGGATCAAGGGCAGGCCGGACATGAAAGCCTAGAGGGTGACTTTGGTTGATGAATTGGCTTGACTATTTGCTCATTTTTATTTTTATACTAAATCTATATAATGGTTATAGGGAAGGGTTTATCCGTCAGACCGTAGGTCTGGCCAGTTTTTTTGTTGCCCTTTATTTTTCAACTTCCTGGAGTGCTGCCCTTGGTGGATATCTGCAGGATCGTTTTAATCTTGATCAGATCATCGCCACCCTTTCCAAAGATGAGTTTATGGCCGCTTGGCTGGGGGAAATGTTATTAAATATCCTAGCTTTTCTGCTTGTCTTTTTAATAGTTATCTTCATACTGAAAACAATCACCAGGAGACTTAAAATATTTAATAGAATTCCCGTTGTTGGCCCGCTAAATGTTTTTCTTGGTACTATTCTAGGTATAATTAAAGGGTTTTTAGTAATTTTCCTTGCCGTATCCCTCATCTCCCTGGTTAAAATTTCTTTCCTGGGCAGTGCCGTGGAAACATCAGTTATCGCGGCGCTTTCCCAGCATTATATGGCTTTTCTATATGATTTCATTTTCCATTATCTTGTTGACAATCTAGGTCAACTTGTTTAATACTTGATTTGGATAATATAATGGGAGGAACTATTTTTTTGCTGTGGTAGCATTTGAACCCCTTTCCGAAAAATATTTTTACAAGGATACATTGGCCTTGGCACGATCATTGCTTGGCCGGATACTTGTACACTGTTCTCCCGAAGGGATCACTTCGGGAATCATTGTCGAGACGGAGGCTTATCTCAGCAAGGGCGACCCTGCCTGTCACGCGGCCAGGGGAAAAACGAAGCGGAATGCAGCAATGTTTGGCCCTCCCGGGAGGGCCTACATTTACTTTATTTATGGTATGCATTACTGTTTTAATGTGGTCTCTAATGCGGTGGGAATCGGTGAGGCCGTCCTGATCAGGGCCCTTGAACCGGTTGGAGGTCTAAGTCTAATGGAGAAGAGGCGGAAAAAAAACCGTCCCCTTTTCAACTTAACTAATGGGCCAGGGAAGCTATGCGCGGCTATGGGCATAGATAGGAGGCTGAATGGTCTGCCCCTTTTTTTATCACCTCTTTATCTCACCGAGGGGATTGCAGTTGATGTTAATTTGATCAAGAGTTCGGGGCGTATAGGCATTAATCAGGCTAAGGATAAACCCTGGCGTTTTTTTATCGAAGGGAATTTATTTGTATCCAGGAGATAGAGCTAGATGCAAAAAGCAATGGACACTTTAGAGCTTTCAAAAATAATAGAACAACTGAGAAGCTTCGCCAGAACCCACCCCGGAAAACAAAGGATAGTGGAACACAGGCCATCCCCTTCCTTGCGGGTAGTCAGAAGATTGCAAGAAGAGACCACAGAGGCAGTAGGGATCATCGGTGGCAGTATATTTCCTTTTGATGAGTGTGGCGATCTATTTCCCTACCTGCGGCGGGCAGAAAAGGGCGGGATACTTGCAGCCAGGGAGCTGATGGAAATTGGTAATTTCCTCAGGGCCTTGGAAACAACTAAAAATGCTTTTCTAAAATACGAGTATGCCAGGGAAAGGTTTCCACTATTCCACCAATATATGGTCAATCTGGCCCTTTTCCCCTCGCTTTCTGCGCAGTTTACTAGAACATTTCAAGAGAGCGGGGAAATAAAGGAAAATGCCTCTCCGGCCCTTTCCTCCCTTCATGGCGAGAAAAGGAGCCTTCAGGGTAAAATCCAAAAATGTATGGAATCCTACCTGCGATCCCACCATTATCGGAAATACCTGCAGGAGAACGTTATCACCATCAGAAATGAACGTTATGTTCTTCCCGTTAAACTGGAATACAGGAATAATCTTCCTGGATTGGTCCATGATCAATCAGCTAGCGGGCAAACACTTTTCGTGGAACCCTTGCCGGCAGTGGAATTAAACAATAGGTTGCAGATTGTCAACAAACAAATTGATGAAGAAATTGAGCGCATTTTACGGCTGCTCACCGACCTAGTAGCAGGAAAGGCCGATGCCATAGAGGGCTCACTAAAAATTTATGGGGAGCTTGATTTTATTTTGGCCCGGGGTTACCTAAGCCTATTCTTAAATGCAAGGGCCCCCCGGCTCAATAGTAGTGGACATTTACGCATCATCGGGGGAAGGCACCCTCTCCTCGATAAGGAAAAAGTTGTGCCCATTGACCTTCATCTGGGGGAAAACTTTACAACATTAATTATTACGGGGCCAAATACAGGGGGCAAAACGGTGACGCTGAAGATAATCGGTCTTTTCGCCCTGATGACGCAATGCGGATTGCACCTTCCCGCTGGAAATGGAACAGAGATGCCGGTGTTTGATGGAATCTGGACGGATATCGGCGACGAGCAGGATATCCAGCAATCCCTCAGCACTTTTTCCGGCCATATTAAAAACATCATTAAAATTGTCCGGGAGGCAGCCCCTTTCTCACTAGTTCTTCTTGACGAAATCGGTGCAGGAACCGATCCTTCTGAGGGTTCTGCCTTGGCCATGGCTATTCTTGAAGAACTCCACCAGCGGGGGACTAGAACAGTGGCTACAACACACATCAACGAACTGAAAATTTTTGCCCACCAAAGAGAAGGAATGGAAAATGCCTCCATGGAGTTTGATTCAGTAACCCTTGCCCCCACCTATCGGCTTATGATTGGCGTTCCCGGGCAGAGCAATGCTCTGGTAATTGCTGAACGGCTGGGTCTTGATCCCGCGTTGGTCTCTAAGGCCAATTCTTTTATCAGCAAGGATTTTCTCGATCTTGAGAAAATTATCAGCCGCCTTGCCGCGGAAAAGCAGAGATTTGCTGAAAGTAGTAGGGGAATTGAGGAAATCAAGGCAAATATGCAGGCAACCTTGCGGGAAATAGAGCAGGAAAAAAGTGAACTGGAAGAAAAACGCGAGGGTATGCTGCAGAAGGCCCGTGAGGAGGCCCAAAGCATCCTCAGGGTGGCAAGGCGGGAGGCTGAGGCGATTTTAAAGAGGCTTTACCGTGCAGAAAGTGAAAAGAAAAAAAATACTGTGGATGCTTTTTCCCTGGGCCAGGAAATCAAAGCCAATCTTAAGGAGCTACAAGAAGAACTATCCCCGCCGGATGGGCAAAACGACAGCGGCGGGGGGCGCAGGTTTTCGCGGGTCGAGGAGCTCAGCGAGGGCCAGGAGGTGTACATCAACAGTCTTCGTAGCCATGGCCGTATAGCCCGCATTTCCTCGGCAGGGGAGATACTTGTTCAGGCCGGAACACTTAGGGTCGAGACGCGCCTAAGTGATCTATCCATCTCCATTGGGAAAATGAACGTTGGGGAAAAGGGCAGGACCCGGGCAGCCCCTGCATCGAAACAATCACAAATCGAGCTTATCCACGAAAAAAGTACCACCCTCAGGCCGCGCATTGATCTAAGGGGGATGACGCTGGATGAGGCCATTTTAAAGCTGGATAAATACCTCGATGATGCTCTGTTAACTAGCCTGGACACTTTCGATATTATTCATGGCAAAGGTACGGGCAGGCTACGTCAGGGGGTACACCACTATCTAAAAAACCTCAGCCAGGTAGCTGCTTTCCGGCTTGGAGGCCAAGGTGAAGGAGGTTCCGGTGCAACCATTGTTCAGCTAAAAAAAAGCTGATATACTACTATCTTTGACGTCGGCTTTCATGTTGACGGTGAATTAAATCCTCTTCATCTTGGGCATTTTCGTCATCGCCCCCGTTTTCTTGTTCGTTCCCGTTATTTTCTTGTTCGCTATTATTTTCCCTTACACTGCCGGGGGCATCGGGGGCAATAAGAACCTGGCCTGCTGTTTCCAGTCTTACCCCTTCTGTAGTAATGGCAGCAAGTTTATAGGTATAGGTATTCCCTGCTGTGATGTTACCATCAAGGAACTGATTGGCATTACCCGGAAGATTCCTCAGCAGCGTAAACTCTTCCTCGTGATCTGATTTTCTATAAATAAAATATTCCTGTATGTCTTCTCTTTCACTCCACCAAAGATAGGCCCTTGGGGGCTGATCTAATAGCGAAACGGCGAAACCGTCTGTTCCAGGACCCGGTTGTAAATGGTGGCCCTGGCAATGTTCTTCGGGGGGCTGCTGGGAGGCATCTTCGGGAACCCTCCCGGCTGCCCCTCGCCAGCGCTCATCCGTTACCTCGTATTCGGGCCTTAGAAGAAAAACCTGGCTTTCTATACTTTGCGGGGAACAATGTTCCCCGGCCAGAAGGCCGCTTATCGTACAAATGCCCATCTCCATATGCAGGTTGCATGTCCCCTGTGGTACCTGAGATGAAGGAAATATCTCGCTGGTAATTGTTTCAGGAGGGCAGAAAGGGCCCGGTCTCAGGCCGGATTTGCTGCAGATACTGACAGGTCCGGTAACACCGGAAGGCCTGCTAAAGTCTGTTGGCTCCTTATCCTTGAGGACACTGCTTATAATAGCATTCATAAAGGGTATCGTCGTGCCACTGCCACCACTAATTTTTCCTGTCGTGGGGATATCATGCCCCATCCAAAAAGAAACGACCAAATCAGGGGTATAGGCCACCAGATAAGCATCCCTGTTATCGCTCGTTGTCCCCGTTTTAGCTGCCACCGGTCTGCCCACCCGGAGCCTGGCCGCAGTTCCCCTGCGAACTACATCTTTCAAAATATCGGTAATCATATAGGCAGTCTGTGGGGAAAGGATAGATTGGGGTTCGCTGCGTTGTTCAAAAAGTATCTGTCCACTACGATCCTCGATTCTTTTAATTGTATGCAGATTTACTTTTATGCCCTGGTTGGCCAGAACGGCATAAGCCTGGGCCATATCCAGCGGGCTGATGCCCTGGGTCATACCCCCAATAGCCGTGGCCAAATTATAGTCGCCATCCTGGATGGAGCTAACGCCCATTTGTTTGAGGTAACTGAGACCTATTTCCGGGGTTAGCTGGGCAAAAGTTTTCACCGCGGCCACGTTTAATGAAGGGACAAGGGCCTCCCTGATGGTCACAAGGCCGCGAAAGCGCCGATCAAAATTTTCCGGTGCCCAGCTGCCCCTGATAAAAGGGGCATCGTCAATAATAGAACCTGGTGTGATCAGGTTTTCCTCCATGGCAGGCGCGTAGACGGCGATGGGTTTAATTGCTGAGCCGGGTTGCCTACGGCTGAGATATCTTAGGCTTTGATTGCCCTTACTGTATTCCCTGCCTCCCACGAGGGCCAAAATCTCCCCTGTGGCAGGGTTAGCTACCACTGCGGCGGCCTGGGGCTGGAGCAATCCTTCGTCACCCAGGACTTCCTTGGGGTAACTGTTCAGGCTTTTATCTTTCATCATTTCCTTGAGTAGATCCATATCCACCCGCAAGTTTTGGGGATAAAGGCTTTCATTGTTTAGCACATTTTCTGTTTCTTTTTGGGCATTGGTATTCAGCGTTGTATAAATTTTTAACCCCATATTATAGACAGCCTCGTATGCCTCTTCCCTCGTTTTATATTGGGGGAGGGAGGTAAGGATATTGATTAGCTCATGGTGTAGCACATAATCAACAAAGTAAGGGTATTCATATTGTCTCGTGGGGGGTTCCCCCAGGATAATTTCCTCATTTCGGGCAGCGGTCATTTCCCGGTGGGAAATAAAGCCAAGCCGGTGCATATTTTGCAAAACCAGGGATTGACGTTGCTTGGCGGCCTCAAAGTTTACGAAAGGGGAGTAATAGTTTGGGGAGCGTGGGATTGTGGCCAGGAGGGCTGCTTCGGCCAGTGTTAACTCCTGGGCCGGTTTGTTAAAATATGTAGTGGAGGCGGCTTCAATACCGTATGCCCCTTGGGCAAAAGGAATTTGGTTGAGGTAAATCTCTAGTATTTCGCTTTTTGAATACTGTCTTTCCATTTTCAGTGCCAGCCAGGCCTCCTGAATTTTTCTGCGGTAGGTTTTCTGGGGGGTGAGAAAGGCAGTTTTAATGATCTGCTGGGTGATCGTGCTGCCCCCCTGATCGGTCCAGTTGCGGTTTTTTATATTGCTGGCCAGGGCACGTAAAATAGCCACTGGATCAACACCAAAGTGATCGTAAAATCTTTCATCCTCAATGGCGATAAAGGCTTTTTGTACGTGCAGGGGGATGGATTCAAGGGGGATTTCCACGCGGTTTTGATCGTAGTAAAGATTGGCTATCTCCTTCCCGGAATCATCAAATATGTAGGAGGTAACATCGGGTTTGAGTAAATGGGGATCAAATTCAGGAACATCCTTAATACAAGGATAAACAAGGACTAGAGCCCCTATCCCCAGAAAAACGAACAGAATAAAGCCGAACAAGAACAAAATCCGGATGGCACCAAAGATATCCTTCCTACGTTTTTTCCCTTTGATTTCCGCTTTTTTTCCCCGGTATCCCCGTGTTCCAGTTTTTTCCGGCATGATGGCCCCCCCTTTTTTTTCTCTACATTATTATACCACAATGGCCTGTCAGGCCAAGATTTTTCCCACTTCAAGGAATTTTTTTAGAAAATTACAATAATCATATTTATGATACCGCGGCATAAACACCTATGGCCAGGTGTTCTCCGGAAACAATAACCATCCAGCAGATAATTTTTGTATCATTTTTGCTTAAGTGAGGATCGTTCCCGCATGCAAAGGAACAGATTTTTGAGCAATTTTAAAAATAACCCCTATAGTTACCGTATGATTAAGTTTGTACTTTTTTGCCTGGTTATTTTCATATTTACCCAGGGGTTTTTATTTGCCGAGCGGCGCATGCGCCCGGCCATACTTTCTATTGCCGAACTGAAAGTGAGCCAGATTGCTACCAAAGCAGTTAATGATGCTATCCTCGACAATGTTGCCCGGGGAGTTTCTTATCAGGATCTAATCAACGTAAAATTTTCTGAAGAGGAACGGATCGTTGTGGCCCGCGTCAACACAATGGAAATAAACCGTCTCGTAGCAAAAACAACGGTGGCTACGCAGGATGCCCTTGAGGAAATTAGCGCCGATCCGTTAAAAATTCCCCTTGGGGAGGTATTCGACAACTATTTTCTTGCAGCGCATGGGCCGCGGATCCCCGCAAAACTTTTCCCCCTGGGCAGGGTGAAAACAACTCTTATTGATTCATTTGACGAGGCAGGAATCAATCAGGTTCGCCATAAAATTTATCTTGACGTAATTACTGAGGTTCGTATTGTCATTCCTTTTATATCGTCCTCTGTCGAACTGCAGACAACAGTACCCCTTACTGATACGATATATCCCGGTGAGGTGCCGGAAACTGTCATTAATATTAATCTTAACGGTCAGGGTTGAACAACTGTTGACGAAATGTCAGTAAAAAGGGATAATGGGAGAAAGGCAATTATCTAATGGAAGGGTGGTGTCTGTTATTGGCAGGATAGGTGCCCAGGAATTGCTGTTAATTCTCGTCCTGGCTTTGATTATCTTCGGGCCACGAAAGCTTCCTGAGTTGGGACGTTCCCTTGGACAAGGTATCCGGGAGTTCAGGAAGGCAGCTACCGAAGTGAGAAAAAGTATTAATCTAGAAAGCAATACAGACAGTGGGGAGGGGGATAAACCAGAAACCCAAAAAGACTAATAAAGGAAAATTAGAGGTGGTAAAATGCCTTTTTTGGGGAAAATAGGTTGGACAGAGGTTGCCTTGATTATCGGGGTGGTGTTGCTCGTCTTTGGCCCCGCAAAGCTGTCCGGGTTGGGCAAATCTGTAGGACGGGCCATAAGTGGCTTTAAGGAAGGCCTTTTCGATAAAGACGATAAAAAAACGGGGGACTAGATGAACTTGCTTTTTCTGTAGCGGAGCAGGGGTAGGAATGGGGGTAGGGGATGGCGCCTAAAAAAAGGCCTCAGGCGGAAATGTCATTCTTTGAACATCTCGACGAACTTCGCATAAGGCTAATTTATATCGCTATCGCTATATTGGTAGCCACTATTGGCTGTTATCCTTTTATTGACGAAATCCTGGCATTTTTAACTAGGCCGGCAGGGGATTTGGAGCTTATCTATACCACCCCGGCCGAGGCTTTTATGTCACAAATAAGGCTTTCTTTCATATCCGGAGTTGTCGTGGCGACGCCCTTTCTTGTTTACCAGGTTTTGGCATTTATTTTGCCTGGCCTGCACCGATCCGAAAAAAAATCCCTGTTTATGATGGTCTTCTCCATGGTGCTTTTATTTGCCCTTGGGCTGTCTTTTGGCTATTTTGTTGTTTTCCCCTATGCATTATTATTTTTTCTGGGTTTTGCCCGGGAGGGTCTTACCGCCCTGTTTAGCATTAACAACTATATTTCCTTTACTTTCTCTTTTTTAATTGCTTTTGGATTTGTTTTTCAGGCTCCTCTCATTTTCTGGTTTTTGGGATATTTAGGTCTTGTATCATCAGAATTTTTGAAGAAAAATGCAAAATATGCACTATTGATCCTGGCCATCATCTCTGCAATTATTACGCCACCGGATATTTTCTCGCAGATAATGATGCTCATTCCGTTGTTGATCCTGTATCAAATAGGCATCCTGTTGGTGCGCCTGACGGAAAAGAAACGTGCCAGGGGCGATGCTAAACAACAATAGCACGATGAACATGACAAGTAACACTGCAAAAAGTATGTTCCGCTGCATAAACGAAGTTGTGCGGGCCATCCATATAATTTTACGGCTAGGGAGCTGTTAGACATGCGGAAACTAATAGACCAGTTTGGAAGAGAGGTAAATTATCTTCGTCTTTCAGTAACAGACAGGTGTAATCTTAGCTGCTTTTATTGTCGCTCGGACCCGGGAAGTTGTGGCATTGAACCGGTGGAGGGATCCCTTCGGGCGGAGGATTATTTAAAAATTGGTCAGGTTGCGGCGGAGCTTGGGGTGTACAGGATCAGGTTGACAGGCGGCGAGCCCCTCTTGCACCCCGGCCTAACAGAGATTGTAGGCGGTCTGGCAAGCCTGCGGGGGGTTAAGGATCTTTCATTGACGACAAATGGTATTCTTTTGGAAAAGATGGCGGCGGGGCTGGCCAAGGCCGGATTAAACAGGGTCAATATCAGCCTCGATTCCCTCGATGAATCCAGGTTCCGCCAGATTACCAATGGCGGGAAACTTGCCAGCACATTAGAAGGGATCGATCGCTCGCTCGATGTGGGCCTGAGGCCTGTCAAGATAAATATGGTCTTGCTTAAAGGAATTAATGATCACGAAATTGAAAAATTTGTACGGTTAACGCTTGACCGTGAGTTGGATATCCGTTTCATTGAATATATGCCCGTCGGTGGGCAACATAGTCGTTGGTCCAAGTATTTTATATCTCTGGACAAGGTTTTGGAAATTGCCGAAACTGTTGGCCCCTTATCGATCGTCGAAGGCGATCATGGCGGTGGACCGGCCAGGTATGTCCGCTTGGAGGGGGCAGCGGGGAAATTAGGGCTTATTTCCCCCTTGAGCCGTCATTTTTGTGACCGTTGCAATAGGCTTAGGGTTACTGCTGATGGCAAAATAAAGCCCTGTCTTTTTTCCAACGAGGAGTTGGATCTGCGGCCATATCTAGACCAACCGGAACAAATGAAAAATGTTTTTCTCAAGGCATTACAACAAAAACCTGATCCAGGCAGGAGTGCTACCAATTCCCTGGAGAGGATGAAACAATTCGAAGGAATGCGGCCGATGATCAATATCGGCGGCTAGATATTGCCTACATGAATGGGGGTGAGTTATATGGCAGGACATTCTAAATGGGCAAACGTTAAACACCGCAAAGCGCGAGCAGATGCACAAAAAGGAAAAATTTTTACAAAAATAGCCAGGGAAATTACTGTTGCGGCCAAAGAAGGTGGGGGGGATCTGGATGCAAACTTCCGCCTTAGATTGGCTGTCCAGAAAGCCCGGGAGGCCAATTTGCCCAATGATAATATTACCAGGGCGATACAAAGGGGACTCGGGGAGCTGGAAGGGGCCGAACTGGAGCAGGTTACCTACGAGGGTTATGGTCCGGGGGGTATCGCCGTATTAATCGATATTATGACCGATAACCGCAACAGGACCGCGCCGGAAATACGGCATATTTTTTCGCGCCGTGGGGGGAATATGGGAGAGTCGGGTTGTGTGGCCTGGATGTTTAAAAGGAAGGGTTATTTCACACTAGAAAAGCAAAAATCCCTGCCCTCCGAGGATGACTTGATGACGATCGCCTTGGAGAACGGGGCTGATGACTTCCAGGAGGAGGATAACAGCTATGTTATTATTACCCCTCCGGAGGAGTTTGAGAACATGAGGGACGCCTTCCGGGAAAGGGAGATCGAATTTAGTACGGCTGAGGTAACGATGGTGCCGGAAAACACCATTTTCCTCGATGATGCAGAAGAGGCCGCCAAGGTGCTTGGCCTCCTGGAGGCACTTGAGGAACACGATGATGTCCAGAATGTATATGCAAACTTCGATATACCCGATGAGCTCATGCAATCCCTGGAAAACTAAAAACTGTCAGGAATAGGATTTATCACCTTGGGGAAGGATATAATAATCCCTCCTTGAGGTGATCATCTTGGCAAGGCAAAAAAAATTTTTCATTCTTCTTTTCCTCATCTGTTTGGTTTTATTTGTTTACATATTTGGCTTTGATCATGAACTAGGAGAAAAAGCAAGAACAGGCGAGGAGAAAGCCCCCCCATATGGCAGCAGGGTCGTTCCGGAAAAGGGTACGCCGGATCCGGGATATGGGGAAATTGGCTGTGAGCAGGACAATGCCGGTGAAGAATTTTTCCTGGGTATTTATGGTGAACGGATTGCTGTTTATTCCCGGTTTCCCAGTGGGGAGGTTATACTGAGAGAAGTGCTTCCTTACCCGGTACAAAGCGTCTATTATAATGAACTGGCCAGGGGGATTCCCTTTTTAAGCCAGGAAGAAAAATATTCGCTTTTGGAAAATCTGACTTCCTAAAACATCTTTTCTTTAACGCTTTGGCGGCAGGGAAAGGATGTTTTTTTGTAGAATGTAGTAATGTAGGGATAATTCTACTGCGAACAAGAATTATATGCAGCAGAATATATTTTTTGGGGTAGACGAGTAATGGCTAGGGAGGGACCGGATGTTAGTTCTAGGTATCGATCCCGGGCTTGCCACGACGGGTTATGGTCTTGTCAGGAAAACGGGCGATAATTTTCAGACTGTCGATTATGGGTGCATTATTACCGCGGCATCATTGCCACTGTCTGAGCGGCTCCTGGGGATTTTTAACGATATGAATGCAATAATCGATAAATATTTACCCGATGTCCTCTCAGTGGAGCAATTATTTTTTTGTAAAAATGTTCGGACAGCCTTGCAAGTTGGACAGGCCCGGGGGGTTATCATCGCTGCCGGGGCAAAAGCGGGGTGCCCGGTATATGAGTACACTCCTCTCCAGGTCAAGCAATCAATTGCCGGCTATGGCCGGGCAGGTAAAAAACAGGTGCAACAGATGATCCGCCTTATTCTTGGGCTCAAGGAAATACCCAGGCCCGATGATGCTGCCGATGCCCTGGCTATTGCAGTCAGCCATTTACAGACACTTAACTGGCATAAGCTTTTGGAGAGCCAAAAATAATCCCATATTAAATGCTGTTGTAAGTTGCCTGCCATTATCTACAAACATTTCGTAGGCAAAATTTAGTAGCTAAGTTATCTTGAAGGGGTGCTAGGCAATAAATGCTCGATTTTTTAAGCGGGATCTTAAGGGAAAGTCATCCCCAGTACTTTATTATTGAATGGATGGGGCTGGGGATAAAGGTGCATATCCCTGCTTCTTTATATTTTAAAATGCACGGGGTTGGGGAAACGATCACGCTATTTACATACCTTCGGGTTAAAGAAGATGCAACTAGTATTTATGGATTTTTAAGGCCGGAAGAAAGAAATTTTTTCGAAATTCTTCTGGGGGTGCGCGGTATCGGGCCCAAGATAGCGCTATCATTGATGGGGCATCTGTCGCTGGAAGAACTTCACAATTCGCTCTCAGGCGAGGATATTCAGGTTTTAACCAAGGTTCCGGGGATAGGGCAAAAAACTGCCGGACGTCTGGTCTATGAACTCAAAGAAAAAATGATTATTCCGGAAGGGGAAACAAGGCTGACTCAGGAGGAACTAGAAACCTGGAAGGATGTGGAGGAGGCCCTGCTATCCCTGGGTTATTCTGCCAGGGAGGTGGCCAGGGCGAAAAATAAACTGGGGGATAGCTCGGGGCTGGAAATGGAAGGGCTTTTTAAAAAGGCCCTTGGGTTGCTGGGTGGCTAAAGCCTGTCTGCCAAAAACCTGTGCAATCTAGGCGGTAGATGTTCCAGGCGATGCGTATACCTTCACCAGTGAAATTATAAGGCTGTAGTAGTGGACTGCATCAGTTTTATGAAGCGGAGAAAGTGAGCAATGGATGATAGAATTATCTCTTCCCGATTAAAGGATGAGGACTTTCCATATGAAACTAGTCTTCGGCCCAAAAAGCTGGAAAATTTTATCGGGCAGGAAAGTCTTAAGGAAAAACTGGCTATCTATATTCAGGCTGCCAAGGAGCGTGGCGAACCCCTTGATCATGTCCTCTTGCATGGCCCTCCTGGCCTGGGTAAAACAACCTTGGCCAATATCATTGCCAGGGAAATGGATGTTAGTATCAGGATCACTTCCGGTCCGGCAATAGAGAGGCCCGGGGATCTGGCCGCCCTTTTGACAAACCTGGCGCCAGGGGATATTCTCTTTATTGATGAAATTCACCGTCTGCACCGCAGCGTGGAGGAAATTCTTTACCCGGCCATGGAAGATTTTGCCCTGGACATTATCATTGGAAAGGGGCCCAGTGCCCGCTCCCTCAGGTTGGATCTAGCCCATTTTACGCTGATTGGTGCTACGACGAGGGCCGGACTTCTCTCTTCGCCCCTGAGGGATCGTTTCGGTATTCTTGAAAGGCTGGAATTTTATGATACGCAATCCCTGAGTGGGATCCTGGAACGTTCAGCTGTTCTTTTAGGGCTAGTGATGGATGCCGGGGGCTCGCAGAAAATTGCCCTGGCCTCCAGGGGAACGCCCCGGATCGCCAACAGACTGTTGAAGAGAATCAGGGATTATGCGCAGATCAGGGCCGATCGTGATGTTACATCAAAGGTTGCTGACGAGGCCATGCAAATATTGGAGATCGATTCCTTGGGCCTGGATAAAACCGATTATCTTCTTCTAAGGACAATCGCTGAAAAATTTGATGGGGGGCCCGTCGGAGTGGAGACTATTGCTGCCTCGCTCAATGAAGAAGCGGAGACGATCGAGGAAATATACGAGCCTTATCTAATGAAAGTGGGTTTTCTAAAAAGAACCCCCCGGGGTAGAGTTGTCACCAAGAAGTTTTACACTCATTTGAAAAATAATGGCGGTAAGCACAGGCAGTAAAAACGATCATAAATTATGCTGGTTAGCGAGGTAAAGGAAAGATGGCTAAACCAATGCTTTTGCATATCTGCTGCGCCCCTTGCAGTATTGCCAGTCTGCAGGTTTTTGGAAGGAAGGGTTTTGAACCCCAGGGCTATTTTTTTAATCCAAACATTCATCCCTACAGGGAATTTGCCCGCCGCAAGGAAACGCTGCGGCGATATTTACAAGAGGAAGGGGTTCCCCTTTTTGTTGAGGAGGATTATCTGATGAAGGATTTTTTGCGGATGGTGGTTAATCACGAGGATGAGCGTTGCCCATACTGTTACCGCCTTCGGCTGGATGCCACGGCCCGTTTTACCCGGGAAAAAGGGATGGATTCCTTCTCTACGACGCTCCTGATCAGCCCCTATCAAAACCATGAGCTAATTAGGGAAATTGGTAAGGAGCTGGCCGGCAAGTACGGATTGAATTTCCTTTATGAGGATCTGCGCCCCGTCTTTCGGGAGAGCATGGACCTGGCCCGGGAAAGGGAGCTTTATATGCAGGGGTACTGCGGTTGTATTTACAGCGAGAATGAACGATATAATAAGAAAGCAAGGAAAAAAAAGCTAAAGACAAGATAGAGGGGATTATTGTGTTTGGCTTTGATAACATTGGCAAGACATTATTGGTTCTGGGGGGTATCATTGCCCTGGTGGGTCTGTTTTTTTTGCTTTTGGGCCGCACAGGGCTGGGACGTCTTCCCGGCGATATTCTAATTAAAAGAGAAAACCTGACCATATTCTTCCCCATAACGACCATGATCGTGATAAGCATCCTGCTCTCACTATTTTTTAACCTGTTAAGGAGATTCTAATAATGCACAAAGCCAAAAATCGTATACCTGTTATATTAATTTGCCTACTCTTGGCCTGTTTGGCTATTTTATTTGTTGCATTGAACATTGCACCCGCGGCCGCATCTGACCTGGAGGCCCAACCCCTCAGGGTGGGAATCACCCTGCAGGACAGTTCTCTCAAACTTTTTTTTACCGATAGCTATAGACTTGTGGATCTGGATTGCGATTTGGCTATGGACCTTCCTCCCGGGGAGTATACATTTGCAGTTTCCGGGAGCGGCCTGAAGATACAGGCACCCGGCGACAGGAATAATGGTTTCTTTGGCCATTCTTTTTATCTCCAATCCCTTGGTGATCCCGCCAATTCTTTCTTCGAGATAAAGAATGCCTGTAATGGAAAAAAATATAGGGGTGAATTGGAGATTGTGCCTGGGGGCAACAGCCAAAGGGTTAGTGCTATCAATATTATCGACCTGGAAACATACCTTCGCGGGGTCCTTGCCAGGGAAATGCCCTCTTCCTGGGGAAACTATGGAGGGGAAGAGGCCCTCAAGGCCCAGGCGGTGGCAGCCAGAACCTATGCCCTTTATCAGCTGGCGCAGCGGCGCCACAGTGGCTACCATCTTTGCGATGATCAGCACTGCCAGGTCTACGGTGGAAGGGATGCCGAATCACCGCAAACTGATCTGGCGGCGATGGAAACCGCAGGTGAGTTGTTAACTTATGGTGGGAGAATAATCGAGCCAGTATATCATGCCACTAATGGTGGTTTTACTGAACAGGCGGAAAACGTCTGGGGCTGGGCCTTCCCCTATTTCCGTGCTGAACCGGATCCCTATGATGATCCGCGCAATCCCCTGGGCCTTGGCAATATGGTCACGCATCCCCATGCCAACTGGGAGGTGGAGATTCCTAGCGGGCAGATAAGGAACTTGCTCGCATCAAGGGGGGGGGCTTATTTGGGAAGCATTGATCGTCTTTTCGTTGGTTCTTCTTTTCCCAGTGGGAGGGTTTGCGAGCTAATTTTGCAGGATTCCGGGGGGAAGACTGCCTCCCTTTTTAAGGAACAGATTAGTACGATTTTTGGAACTAGCGGGGTAAAGAGCCAGCTCTTTACTATCAGGGAAGAAACTGAACCAAGGGTTTGGATTGCCTCCCATGCTGCCGGGATAACAAAAAAGGAATGCTATGCAAAACTCGAAGGTAAATGGGTTGCAGGAAAAAATGGCCTGAAAGGGATGCTCAAGGGGGACTTTTTT
>DUNV01000096.1 GCA_012839215.1 Bacillota bacterium | reverse complement strand
TCGGAAACCTTGTAAAATCGAGCTATCTCAAAGATTATACTTTTTGTATCTCTATCACACACTCCACATGGCTGGTCTGCGGGAACATATCGACTGGCTGTACAGGGGAGTGAATGGTGTAGCCTTTATCCTGGAGAAAGCGCAGATCACGGGCCAGGGTAGAGGGATTGCAGGAAACGTAGATAAGGCGCTTGGGTTTGGCATCCGCGAGGGTAGTTAGAAGTTTTTCGCTGCAACCTTTGCGGGGCGGATCGACGATAACAATATCGGGCCGGTGGCCTTGCCCCACGAATTGGGGGAAAAACTCCTCCGCGGGTCCGGCAAAAAATTCGGCGTTGCTAACTCCATTAAGCCGGGCGTTTTTGCGGGCATCTTCCACAGCAGGGGCAAACGATTCGATACCGATAACTTTCGCTACCCGGCGGCTTAGGTAAAGGGCAATGGTTCCCGTTCCACAGTAAAGATCATAAACAGTCTCTGAACCCGACAGGGCAGCATATTTTTCTACCTGCCGAAAAAGAACCTCTGCTTGGGAAGAATTAACCTGGAAAAAAGAGCCGGGGGAAATAAGGTAAGAAATATCGCCAAGACGTTCGGTTATGTAGGACTTACCCCATAAAATAATGTTTTCGGTGCCAATAATATAATTTCCCCGCCGGGTGTTGATGTTTTGCACAACACCTGCCAAGGAGGGAATTCTAGCTGAGAGGGCTTTGGCAAAGGCTGGGCCCTGGGGGAAATCCCGGCCATTTGTTACCGGGATCACCAGCACCTCACCGGTAGAGCCGGATACTCTGACCACCAGGTGGCGCAAAAACCCCCAGTGGGTTTTTTCATTATAGATGGGTATTCCCATCTTTTCCACGAGGGCCCTGGCTATCCCGAATGTTCTATTGATAAGGGGATGCTGGATGGGGCAATTTTGTAAATCAACGATCTGATGGGTCTTTTTTTTATAAAAGCCAGCCCGTAGTTTTTTCCCTTCCATACCCAGGGGAAATTGGGCCTTATTGCGATAGTGCCAGGGATCCTTCATCCCCAGGACGGGAAGAACATCTATTGCCAATCCACCAAGACGCCGCAGGGTCCCGGCAACGATTTCCCTTTTGTAGTGTAGCTGTTCCCTATAATGAAGATGTTGAAATTGGCAGCCCCCGCACGAGGCAAAATGCCGGCAGGGGGCTTCTGTCCTATTCTCGGAGGAAATAAGCAGGGCCTCCAAAAGAGCCCTGGCATAGTTTCTCTGTAGCGTAACGATTTTGGCCCTAATCCTCTCACCAGGTAAACCACCGGGGATAAAGATGGCGAAAGAGCCAATCTTCCCCACCCCCTCACCGGCATGGTTTAGATCGACGACATCCAACTCCAAGATCTGCCCGGGCCTGACCGGAGGGCTACTTTTGGGCATTTGAAGCACCTTTCCCTTCCCGCTCCAATCTAGATGATTTTAACTTTGAGTTTAAGAATCTGGTAGCCGAGCGCAGTAATAGCGTTGACGATTTCTTGTATCGACAACCTTGCGGTATCAAAGTTTAATTTCACCTTTCCAGGCTTATTTAATTTGAAAAGCACACTTACACTTTCCTTATAAACACCCTCAAAAGACTTTATCACCCTGTCAATTTCCTGCATACCCGATGGACTGACAAGTCCCCCCAGCTTGATAGTAGCACTACCCATTTTAGAACCTCCCTAAAAATATTTTATTAAAATTACACACCTTTAGCCATCTTATCATCTATCTAATTCTGCATTGCATAATTATATTACCACAATTTATGCCCTAAATCAATAGTTAGGAACCCTTGATACCCTGAAATAACGGGCCCTCTGGTACCATTTCAAACCAGCTGTTATACATTCGGCGAAAATACGTCCCCGGCAAACAGTTCGTTATGGCTGCCGCTTTCTATAATGTCACCATCCCCAATAACATGGATCATATCCCCATTTTGACCTAGGTTTGCTAAAGGACCATTTGCCATTAAGGATAGGGGGGATAAAACCAATCCGGGAAGCAAGCGGTTCGGTGTTGACAGGCCGTCCTTCTATTGCTACCATGATAGCACTAACAAGTTTTAGAGGAGGAAAAAGAAAGTTGAAAATTGCCGTGGCAAGTGAAGGTAATGTAGTTACGGAGCATTTTGGGTACTGCTCAAATTTTAACGTATTTGATATTGAGGGCAATAAGGTGGTAAAAACCGAATCGGTGCCTAATCCCGGGCACAGGCCCGGTTTTTTACCAAATTTTCTTCATGATTTAGGGGTAAAGGTGATCATATCCGGCGGCATGGGCGGAAGCGCCGTCGATATCTTTAATGAAAAGGATATCGAAGTCATCATCGGCGTGCGTGGCAGCGCTGAAGATGCTGTAAATAGCTATCTGCAGGGAACCCTGGAATCGACAGGTTCTGTCTGTCATCAGCACCAGCACGACCATTAACTATGAAAGCGAAAAAGGCAAGCGGGAAAAAGGCAAACTGGCAGGGTCCCCGCCCGAAAACGGGGCCTTGCCAGTTATTTTTAAACCAGGCTCCCTGCCTGGATCTGCTTCTATATGGCCCAAAGTCCTGTCGGACCATCATTTATATTCCAGGTCTACTGGAAATAGGAAATGCCGGCGGCAAAGATGTGCTGGTCCTTTTCCCCAGGGACATTGATAGCCACATGTGGACCCAGGCGTTCGCTATGGCCCATTTTGCCCAAGATGCGCCCATCCGGGCTACTAATTCCCTCCACAGCCCAAAGGGAACCACTGGGATTAAAATCGAAATCGCGTGTCGCCCGGCCAGCCAAATCGACATATTGGGTGGCAATCTGCCCCCTTTGGGCCAGCTCTTGTAGAAGCTCAGCTTCAGCAAGAAACCTGCCCACCCCATGGGAAACGGCAATAGTATGAATATCCCCCACTTCGACATTACGCAACCAGGGGGAAAGGTTAGAGGCAACCCTTGTGCGTACCATGCGGGAAACATGGTTGCCGGTAAAATTAATGGCCAAAGCTGGAGAAGATTCGGTTATATCCCTGATTTCCCCGTAGGGGACCAGGCCCAGCCTAATTAACGCCTGAAAACCGTTACAGATCCCCAGCATCAGGCCATCCCTTTTTTCGATCAACCCGGCAATTGCCTCTTTGATGCGGGGGTGACGGAAAATGGCAGCAATGAATTTTCCTGAGCCATCCGGTTCATCTCCTGCGCTAGCCCCACCTGGTATCATTACGATCTGGGCCTCTTTAATTTTCTTTTCCATAGCTGCAATGGAAACTTCAATATCTGCAGGGGTAAGGTTATTAAAGATGAAGGTTTCAACTAATCCCCCCGCTTTCTCAAAAGCCCGCACCGCATCATATTCGCCACTGGTACCCGGAAAAACAGGGATAAAAACCCTGGGCCGGGCAGTTTGCCAATGTGGCCGGGTAATAATTTTATTGACGACAGTAATCTGGGGCAATCCCCCCGGTTCGCTTCCTGTACTGCTGGGAAACACTTCTTCCAGGGGCCTGCGCCACTCTCTAAAAGCCTTTAGCAGCGGAATTTCCTGATCACCGACAACGATCTGTTCTTCAGCTGTTGTATAACCCAAAAGCTGATAGGGTATACCGGCAAGTTTTTGTTCCAGCTCAACATTTTCATCTAGTTCCAAAATAAGTGAACCATAAGAAGGAATGAAGAGTTGTTGAGGATCAGGGACCCGGCTAAAAGTCATGCCCACCCTGTTGCCAAAGGTCATCTTGCTGATGGCCGCAGCCAGGCCGCCTATTCCCACCGTCTGGGAGGCTAAAACCAACCCTTCAGCGATCAACTGGTAAACACGGGCAAAATTTTTCTTCAGATCGTCGAACCTGGGAATATAAGTTTTTTCGTCCAATGGAACCGGCACAAGGACAACCTTGCTCCCGGCTTTTTTAAATTCCTGCGAGATAATTGTCCCCTCACCTTTTCCCATATCCTTAACGGCCACAGCAAAGGCCACCAAAGTCGGAGGAACATGCAGGTCCATAAAGGTACCGGACATGC
The DNA here is from genome assembly GCA_012839215.1 of Bacillota bacterium. GTDB lineage: Bacteria > Bacillota > Dethiobacteria > DTU022 > UBA8154 > DUNV01. The sequence continues at coordinate 42,790 of DUNV01000096.1, read as the reverse complement.
TGTCTTTCCCTCCAATGGCCGGAATTCCAAGCTCCTTTTGGGCATAAAAGGCACCGAGGAGGGCACTAAAGGGTTTTCCCCAGCGGGAGGCATCTTTTCCCAGCTTTTCAAAATATTCCTGGAGGGTAAGGCGAACCCGGCGATAATCCCCCCCCAGGGCTACGATCTTGGTCACTGCCTCCACGATGGCATAGAGGGCTCCGTGGTAAGGACTCCATTTGGCCAGAAGTGGGTTGTAGCCAAAGGTCATAATCGTTGCCGTCGTTGTTTCCCCGCTTGGGACCGGCAATGTAGCGGCCATTCCGATGGCGGGCGTTTCCTGGTATTTGCCTCCAAAAGGCATGAGGATCGTCCCGGCCCCAACCGTGCTGTCAAAACGCTCCACCAGCCCCTTCTGGCTGCAGACGTTAAGATCCCGCAGGTTAGCCAGCCAGGCACTGCCAAGGTCGGGTAGTTCAGCCACCACAGCCTCCGGCAATACCTGAAAATAACAACTGTCTACCTCAGGGGAAAGGACCGAAACGTCGGCCTGCTGGCGCACACCGCTGGTATCGAGAAAAGCCCTGCTAAGGTCCACGATGGTTTTTCCCCGCCAGTGCATACGCAACCTCCCGCTGGAAGTTACCTTGGCCACCGGGGTGGCTTCCAGGTTTTCCTCCCGGGCCAGGTGGCAAAATGTTTCCACATCCTCCCTGGCCAGGAGCACCGCCATCCGTTCCTGGGATTCGGAAATAGCCAGTTCGGTACCATCTAGGCCCTCGTATTTCACCGGTACAGCATCCAGATCTATTTCCAGGCTGTCCGTCAATTCCCCGATAGCGACAGAAACACCGCCTGCCCCAAAATCGTTACATTTTTTGATTAATACTGTTGCCCGTGGATCCCTGAACAGTCTTTGGATCTTCCTTTCCGTAGGTGGGTTCCCCTTTTGAACCTCCGCACCGCAGGCTGTAAGGGATTCCTCGGTGTGCTCCTTGGATGAGCCGGTAGCCCCCCCCAGTCCATCCCGGCCCGTCCTGCCGCCCAGCACCACCACCACATCGCCTTCAGCTGGTTTTTTACGTACAACATTGCGCCGGGGCGCGGCCCCGATAACCGCACCAACTTCCATGCGCTTGGCAAGAAAGCCAGGATCGTAAATCTCCGCCACTTGCCCTGCAGCAATGCCGATCTGATTCCCATAGGAGCTAAAACCGGCCGCCGCCCCGATAGTAATTTTCCTTTGGGGAAGTTTGCCGGGAAGGGTATCCTCAATCCTCTTCCGGGGATCCCCGCTACCGGTCACGCGCATAGCCTGGTAGACATAAACCCTTCCGGAAAGGGGATCCCTGATCGCCCCGCCGAGGCAGGTAGCTGCACCCCCAAAGGGTTCGATTTCCGTGGGATGGTTATGCGTTTCATTTTTAAACATGACCAGCCATTCTTCCCGTCGTCCATCCACTTCAGCCTCAACGATAATACTGCAGGCATTTATCTCATCAGATTCATCGAGATCGTCTAGCTCTCCCCTTTTTTTCAATTCCTTCATGCCCATTAGGGCAATATCCATCAAACAAATTTCCTTCTGCGTCTCCTCTCCGCCATAAACATACCGCCGCGAATCAAGATATTCCTGTAGGGCTGCCTTGATAGGGGCAGAAAATCGGCCCTCCGGGATCTCTATTTTTTTAATAGCAGTCATAAAAGTTGTATGGCGGCAGTGATCGGACCAGTAGGTATCGAGAAGGCAAATCTCCGTGATCGTCGGATCTCTTTTTTCTGTGTCCCGAAAATATTGCTGGCAAAAAAACAGATCCTCCGGGCTCATAGCCAACCCCAGTTCCTCCAGCAGGTCCCCGAGTTGCTCACGATCCATAGTGATAAATCCATCTAAAATGGCTACATCTTCCGGGAAAGCCATCTCCATTTCCAGAGTTTCCGGCTTCTCTAAGGAGGCTTCCTGGCATTCAATGGGGTTGATACAATAGTTTTTTATTTTTGCCAGGTCCTCCGGCGGGATATCGCTCCCAAGAACTATTACCCTAGCTGTTCGCACCAAAGGCAGCTCCCCACGGGTCAGGATCTGCACGCATTGGGCAGCCGAATCAGCCCGCTGATCGAACTGCCCGGGAAGAAGTTCTATGGCAAAAGCTTTTTCCTGCGAGCTTAGGGGAAGTACCTCGTCATAAACCACATCCCCCGGTAACGCAGAAAAAACTTGATCCCTCGCCTGGGCAAACTCCTCCTCGCTAATTCCGGAAATATCATAGCGATTAATTAGACGGAGACCATCCAATGAGCTAATCTGCAAGTTCTTCTTTAAATCATAAAACAACTCCCAAGCTTCGATATCAAACCCTTCATGTTTTTCCACGTAAATTCTTCTTACTTTACCCGACAAGGCCAGTCCTCCCGTTTGCTAGATTAGGTACTGTGTTACCCTGGTATTATTTATATCCTGCCGCATGGCTACCCGGCACTTTGCAATGGGCGCTTATGCTGTAAAGTTTCATACTACAAGGTATTATAACACAGCAGGCCACCGCGTTATAAATAAAAATAAAAACCGCCCACGAAAGGGCGGCAATACAACCTCGCCTATCTTTTTATTTGTTTAGGACAACAAGGCACGGCCGCTGGCAAATTGTTCGCCGCTGGCCTTGCCAAAACGCTGCAAAAGATCCTCCACAGTTAATTGTTGCTTGGTTTCACCTTCAATATCTAGCAAAATATAGCCATCATGCATCATTACAAGGCGGTTGCCATATTTGATGGCATCCCTCATGTTATGGGTAACCATTAGGGTTGTAAGGTTGCTTTCATTGATAAATTTATCACTTAGCTCCAATACCTTAGCGGCAGTTTTGGGATCAAGGGCCGCCGTATGTTCATCCAAGAGTAAAAGTTTTGGCTTTCGCAGCGTGGCCATCAAAAGGGTGAGGGCCTGGCGCTGGCCGCCGGAGAGCAGACCCACCTTGGTGCTGAGACGATCTTCCAATCCTAAACCCAGGGGTTTTAACATCTCCTTATAAATTTTTCTCTCCTGCTGATTGATACCCCACTTCAGGGTGCGCCTCTGCCCGCGCCTGTAGGCGAGGGCCAAATTTTCCTCGATGCCCATATTGGCAGCAGTTCCCACCATAGGATCCTGGAAAACACGTCCTAGAAGTCCCGCCCTCCTGTGCTCTGAAAGCTTGGTGACATCAGCATTATCAATGATGATCGATCCTTTATCAACGGGATGCAGCCCGGCAATGCAATTCAATAAGGTCGATTTACCTGATCCATTGCCCCCAATCAGGGTAACGAAGTCCCCCTTTTTAAGGGTTAAGTTAATATCCCGCAAAGCAACTTTTTCATTGACGGTTCCCATATTAAAAGTTTTATAAATCCCCTTGACTGCCAGCACCCTACATCCCCCCTTTAATGCTTTTGGCGATGGGACGGAGATAGCTCTTTAACACCGGCAGGGCTAGAGCAATAGCTACGGTAATAGCTGTAAAAAGTTTCAAATCGTTAGCCGACATACCCATTTCCAAAACGAGGGCGATAATCACCCGGTAGGTTATAGCGCCAAGAACGAGTGAAATTAGGCGGCTGAAAAAACTGTTTCTTCCAAACAAAACTTCGCCTATGATGACAGAGGCCAGGCCGATAACGATAGAACCGATGCCCATTTGTACATCGGCAAAGTTTTGTTGCTGCGCGATCAGCGCACCGCTGACAGCCACCAATCCATTGCTGATAATCAGACCCAGGATGATCATATTATCTGTATTGATGCCCTGGGCCCGGGACATTTGGGGGTTATCGCCGGTGGCACGAAGGGCACAGCCGGTTTCGGTACCAAAAAACCAATATAAAATAACCGTTATTGCCAAAACGCAGGCCAGGCCTAATGTAATGATAGGAATTACCTGACTGATCCCCAGTTTGTCAAAGGCGACAATCCTATCTAGCCCCATGTTTTTAAAGGCCGTATAAACGGTGTCCATGCGCAATAGTGAAAGGTTGGCCTTGCCCAAAATCCTCAAGTTAACTGAATAAAGGGCAATCATCGTAAGGATACCCGATAACAATGCTGGAATCTTTAGCCTCGTATGCAACAAACCTGTGGCGAGCCCGGCCAACATTCCACCGACAAGGGCAAGCAAGGTGGCTGTATAGGGGTTAAAACCAGAATAGATGGCATGTGCAGCAATAGCAGCACCCATGGCAATACTGCCTTCCACTGTTAGGTCGGCAAAAGCCAAAATCCGGAAGGTAATATAGACACCTATTGTCATAATCGACCATAAAAGGCCCAACATGACGGCACCCAAAATGATCTGCAACATACCATCATCACTCTTTTCTATCAAAATTACTTGGATTCGGCTATATGTTTATTCAATAATATACTGTTGCAAGTCGGCTGGTATTTCCAAGCCAATCTCCCTGGCGACAGTGCCATTAATGGCAAAATCAAAACCGCTGGCGGATTCAATGGGCATAGAAGAGATTTCAGCCCCTTCGAAAATTTTCACGGCCATCAGACCCGTCTGGTAACCCAGATCATAGTAGTTAATACCCAGTGTGGCCAGCCCTCCACTATTAACCATGCCCGCCTCGCCGCAGATAACCGGCGTTTTGGATTCAAGTACCACACCATGCACGATGGGCATGGCCGAGGCAAAAATATTATCGGTGGGAATGTAAATGGCATCGCATTGATTAACAATGGATTGGGTGGCCTGCTGCACCTCGTTAGAATTGGATACGGTTACCTCAACATATTTTAGGCCTAAATTTTCAATTGATTCCCTGGCCAGCTCGGCCTGCAAAATCGAATTGTCCTCACTCGATGTGTAAAGAACACCAACGGTCTGGACATCGGGAGCAAGTTGTACAAGAAGATCGATTTGCTCCTTGATGGGGTTCATATCTGTAGTTCCGCTGACATTGCCACCGGGGGCCTCATTAGATTCCACCAGCCGGGCCACGACATAATCGGTAATAGCCGTTCCCAGGATGGGAATAGTTGTCGTTTTGCCGGCAATAGATTGGGCTGCCGGTGTGGCAATGGCCAACACCAGATCCACTTTGTTGCTAACAAAACGATCGCTGATCGTAGACAGGTTCGCTGCATCGGCTTGGGCATTTTGGTAATCAACGGTAATGTTTTCGCCTTCCAGATAACCATTGTCAGCGAGGGCAGCGATAAACCCTTCACGTGAGGAATCGAGAGCGATATGATCGACATATTGCACAATTCCGATGCTTTTTAGGGCACCTCCATCCGCCCCCGTTTCCGTTCCCCCCGTACAACCTGCAACCAACAAGACTATTGCTGATAACAGCAATACTAAAATTTTAATATTTCTTCCCATGATTAATCCCCTCCTTCAACATAATTATCTATTTAAAAATCGCCCCTGACTAACAGGGGCGATTTGATCGCGGTACCACCTTGTTTTCGTTGTAAGATACAACCTCAGAGAGCAACTAACATTGCCCCTCCACAATAACGGGTGGAACCCGGCACGACCTACTGGGTCTATCCGTTCAGTCTGCGGCTTTCAAGACGAATTCACAGGGAGCAATTGTCCTGCTTTCTCGCACCAACCGAAAGCTCTCTGCCTGACGTGGCTATCCCTGCTACTAGTTCCCGGTCATCGCCTTTAATGAAATCAATGATATAGTACCAATGGTTGCTTTGTCAATACCATTTTTAGGGGGCCGTCATAATATTCATGTAATTCCGGCCTTATGCACCAAAATCATGCATATGTTATACTATTATTAGTATTAGATTCCCTGCATATTTATGCAGGTTATTTTTTGTGAAAGTTGGGCTGTAAAACAAATGAGTACTTTGTCCAGGTTCGCCAGGTATTATAAACCCTATCGCTTTCTCTTTTATACCGACATGCTATGTGCCATCATTGTCTCTGTGGTCGATCTTTCCTTTCCACAAATCCTTAATTATTTAAGCAAAAATTTATTTACCTTTGATAAGCAGATAATCATACGCTCCATCGGTTACGTAGGATTGTTTTTGCTGGCCCTCTATGTACTAAAATACTTCTGCCAGTATTTTATTACCTATTGGGGGCATATCATGGGTGCGAGAATGGAAGCTGATATGCGCAAGGATTTGTTTAACCACTTCCAGCGGCTTTCTTTTTCCTATTACGATAAAAACAATACTGGGGAACTGATGTCCAGGCTCGTCAATGATCTTTTTGATATCTCCGAACTTGCCCATCACGGGCCGGAAAACCTTTTTATTTCTGCACTTAAAATAATTGGCTCCTTTATCCTGCTCATGCTGCTTAACGTCAATATGACCCTGCTTTTGCTCGCCGTCACCATCATTATGGTAATCTTTAGTATTTATCGGAACCTAAAAATGGAGGCCATCTTCCTCGATAATCGCATAAAAATTGCCACGATTAATTCCAGCCTTCAAGATAGTCTGGCCGGTATCCGCACAGTTAAATCCTTCGGCAATGAAAAAATGGAAAAAAGGAAATTCCGCAAAAGCAATGAGGATTTCCTAGCATCCAAATCGGAAAGCTACCGCATGATGGGCGGTTACCATGCTTGGAACTCGTTTTTTTCCGGTCTTTTGTATATCGTTGTCATCGTCTCCGGCGGGATATCGATAGCCGCCGGCACGCTAAAAGTTACCGAACTGGCTATCTACCTGCTCTATATCAATATTTATGTCCAGCCTTTGGAGGTCCTTGTGAACTTCACCGAACAATTTCAAAAGGGATTTGCCGGTTTCAGGCGCTTTATTGATATACTTGACACCAGGCCCGATGTAACAAATAGGCCGGGGGCCCAGCCCCTGGAAAATGTTATCGGTAATATTGAATACAACAATGTATCTTTTCGTTACAGTGATGATGAGGAAAAGGTACTGCAAAATATTAGCCTGAAAATCCCTGCCGGGAAAAAAATTGCCTTGGTGGGGCCCTCTGGAGGCGGAAAAACGACCCTTTGCTCGCTCCTGCCCCGTTTTTATGATATTACAGAGGGCTCGATCACTATTGATGGGAAAGATATAAGGGACCTGACCCTGGAATCGTTGCGTGATGCCATCGGCATCGTCCAACAGGATGTCTATATGTTTAGCGGCACGATCAAAGATAATATTGCCTATGGCAAGGCGGGTGCCAGCGATGAAGAAATTGTTGAGGCGGCCCACAACGCCAATATACATGATTTCGCCATGTCACTGGAAAAGGGCTATGATACACATCTTGGAGAACGCGGCGTCCGCCTCTCCGGCGGCCAAAGGCAGCGGCTCTCCATTGCCCGGGTCTTCCTTAAAAACCCGCCCATTTTAATACTCGATGAGGCCACCTCCGCCCTGGATAATGAAAACGAAAGGTTTATTCAACAATCACTGGATAAACTCTCCCAGGATCGGACCACAATCGTGATCGCCCACCGACTTAGCACAATTAAGCATGCCGACGAGATCATCGTGATAACCGATGAAGGCATTCAGGAGAGGGGGAACCACCAGGAGCTGATTGAAAAACAGGGAATTTACTGCAGCTACTATAACATGCAGTTTGAAGGACTTGAATAATCTCTCGCCGTTGCCGGAAAAAACGGATCCTAGCCCATACCGGGAAAGCCCTGCTGTCGCAGGGCTTCGTAAAGGACCAGGGCGACGCTGTTGGATAAATTTAGGGAGCGGGGAATATCCTTGATCATGGGAATACGCAAACACTGATCGGGCCATCCTGCCAGGAGTTCGCTCGGCAGGCCGGCCGTTTCCTTGCCAAAAACCAGAAGATCCTCCGGGCCATAGCGTATATCTGTATAAATCTTTCCCTTGGCCCGAGTAGAAAAAAAATAAAAGTTGCTTTGCCGATAGGCCTGTCTGATTTCTAGGAAATCCGCGTGGCAATACAGTTTAAGGCGCGGCCAATAGTCCAGGCCAGCACGGCGCAGATAGCGATCCTCTAAAGAAAAGCCCAGCCTGCCCACCAAATGGAGTACCGTGCCGGTCATCACACAGGATCGGGCAATATTGCCTGTATTTTGGGGTATCTCTGGTTCTACAAGAACGATATGCACAGATTCCTCTTACTCCTTATCCCGGGCAGATTCCTCCGGAGAAACATTTTCATTACTCATGTGTTCGGCCCTATCCTGTTCTTTGCTCTTTCTGGTAATGAGCTCATTATACGTTTCCAGATTCCTTTGAACAAGATAATTAATAGTACCCTTGGGATAACGCCCATCCCCGTCCCGCTCGCCGGCCGGGATACCGGTCAACACTTCCAGACCCTCATCGATAGTATCCACGGCATAAATATGGAACTTACCTTTTTCGATAGCAGCGACCACTTCTTCATCCAACATTAGGTTGACAATATTTTGCCGGGGGATCATCACCCCCTGATCCCCGGTAAGACCCCTTTGTTTACAAACGGCAAAAAAACCTTCAACTTTCCCGGTTATGCCGCCGACGGGCTGTATTTCCCCTTTTTGATTAACAGATCCGGTCACAGCAATGTTTTGTTTCAGGGGAACCCCCGAGAGGCTGGAAAGCAGGGCATATAGTTCCGTGCTAGAGGCACTGTCCCCATCGACACCATCATAGGACTGTTCAAAACAGATATTGGCCGTCAGGCTCAGGGGCGTTTCGCGGGCATACTTCTGCCCCATATAACCACTGAGAATCAACACTCCTTTGTCATGGATACGCCCGCTCATCTTGCTTTCCCGTTCTATATTGACGATCCCCCGGCGCCCCAGGAAGGTAGTCACCGTAATGCGTGAAGGCTTGCCAAAGTAATAATCCCCCATATCCAGAATGGCAAGTCCATTAACCTGCCCTTCCTTTTCTCCTTCAAGATCGAGGAGAATTTTCCCTTCAGCAATCATTTCCTGCAATTTCTGCTCATACTTATCCGAACGGTATACCTTCTCCCTGATAGCCTTCTCAACCTGTTGGCCCGTAACAATATCACTACCGGCAATTGTGGCCCAGGTATCAGCCTCATAAAGGATCTCCACAATATCGTTGAAGCAGGTCGTCAGCTTTTCCTGATGCTCGGCCAATCGTGAACTGTATTCTACAACCCTGGCCACACCTGAGCGATCAAAATGTTTTAAATTTTCCCTCTGGCAGTGCGCCGAGATAAAACCGGCCATATGGTGTATATTATCCAGGGAACGATCCATCTCCGTTTCAAAATCGACCTTTAGTTTAAACAGTTTGCGAAAATCCTCATCATTCCGGTAAAGAAGGTGATAAAGAAAAGGGTTGCCGATGAGAATAACCTTGACATCCAGCGGTATTGGCTTGGGCTTTAACGAGGCCATAGGCAGGATGGCGTACTGCTCGCCAATGGATTCAATACGGATCTCCCTGTTTGTAAGGACCCTTTTGAGCACCTCCCAGGATTGCAGATTTAGCAGCACATCCTTAGCCTGAAGTATGAGGTAACCCCCGTTGGCCCTATGGAGAGCCCCCCCTTTGATCATGGTAAAATCTGTCGTAACCGTTCCCATATGGTTTTCATATTCTATCCGGCCGATCAGGTTGTAATACGTCGGATTACTTTCCACTACTACTGGGGCACCCTTAGTTTCCTTGTTATCAACAATCAGATTAACAAAATACTTTTTTGCAGCCGCTTCCTGGCCGGATCGCCTTAGCCAGGGTAGGGAAAGCTGCTTTTCATCGTCATCATCCTTAAAATCACCCAGGTTTCCCAAAACATCTTCCTGCAACTCTTCCAGGTAACGGACCACCATAGGGTAACCTTTATACTTTTCCTTAAGATCATCGACGAGATAATCCACAGCAAAGTGGCCTGTTCTGTATTCCAATTCCTTGAACTTATTTTTCAACTTCTTTTCCTCATTCTGGATACGGCGAATTATCTCCATGGCCTTGAGCTGAACTTCGGTCGATTGTTTTTCCAGCGTTTCCTTTTCTTCTTTATTTAGCTGATTAAATACCTCCTCGCTGAGCTCTTTCCCCTCCCGGGCCGGGACGCTTAAAAAACCTCCCCCGCTGCGCTTGATAATAAACCCCTTCTCCATAGCGGTATTGTTGAGTTCTTCCATCAGGGTGGAGCGTGTTTCCTGAAATTCCTTAAGAATAGCCCCCTTTTGGCGCTCGTAATCATCCGTATTAAAAGCCTTGGGTATGGACTCATTGAATTCTTCAAGGAGGTTGGCTATATCCCGGGCAAAAATACTGCCTAGGCCGGCTTGTAGGTTAACGACGATAGGGGAATCAGGATTCCTAAAATTATTCAGGTAGCACCAATCATCGGGGACAGGTTGCTTTTCGGCAACCTCACTTGTACTTGATTTCGCATAGCTGCTCCTACCTGTACCCGTCGGGCCGGTAATAAAGATATTATAGCCATGCCTTTTAATCTTCAGGCCAAATTCCATGGCCTGTACCGCTCTTTCCTGGCCAATAATGTTTTCCTGTATGAAAAAGTTATCTGTTGTCTCGAACCCAAAAAGATCGATATTGCATTTTTTAAAAACCTTCTCGGCTGGCAATCGTTTTTTGGTGAGCATAGGTTCAACCCCCTTTGCTATTTTAATACAATCGGACATAACTGTTGCAGCAGAACCTATTAATAGATTCTTCCCGAAAGTAAAATTATCCTTGCAGTACAAATAATTTTTCGAATTTACTTACCTGATCCAAAAAAATTTTGAGGACAATGGGGTAAGAGGAAACATTCATCGCAGAGGGGTTTTCGGGCGCGGCAGATCTTTCGGCCATGGGCGATGAACCGGCGGTGGATCATCGTCCAAAGATCCGGCGGGAGCAGGCGGCAAAGATCCTCTTCAACAACATAGGGATTGCTCCCATCTGTCAATCCCAGCCTGCGACTAACGCGTGCCACATGAGTATCGACGGCCAAGGCCGGAACACCGAACACCGTGCTGAGAATAACGCCGGCCGATTTACGGCCTATGCCGGGGAGGTTTTGCAATTCCCCACGTGTATGGGGAACACATCCACCATGCTTTTCCATCAGCTGCAAGCTGGTTTCATAAATGTGCTGGCTTTTGCGCCGGAAAAGCCCTAGGGTTCTTATTTGTTTTTCCAACCAGGAAGACCCCATTTCCAGGATATCGGCCGGGCCCTTTATCCTGGTAAAAAGTTTTTCAGTAACCTTATTCACCTGTTGATCCGTAGTTTGGGCAGACAAGATTACCGCCACGAGGAGCTGGAAGGGGTTCTTATGGTTCAAAGCCGGCCCAATATGGGGATATTCCCCGGCGAGAAGGTGTAAAATTTCTTTGATCCGCTTGTCCAATGTTACCTGCCCCCCTTCTCACCTATTTTGCATAATTTTTGCGTCCTTCCTCGTATAGGTCCCGTCCATGGGAATCATTAATAACTATGGCAGGAAAATCCTCCACCACCAGGCGGCGAATAGCCTCGGGCCCTAGTTCGGGATAGGCCACAATCTCCGCGGCCAGGATCCTTTTGGCCAGCAATGCACCGGCCCCCCCGGTGGTAGCCAGGTAAACCCCTTTAAATTTTTGCAAGGCATGCCGAACTGCCCGGCTGCGGCCCCCTTTGCCAATCAGGGCTTTGACCCCGTGTTCCAGGAGAGCAGGGGTATAGAAATCCATTCTGCCGCTGGTCGTAGGCCCGGCGGAACCGATTACCTGTCCGGGCCTTGCCGGGGCTGGCCCCACATAGTAAATGACCTGGCCGGCCAAATCTATGGGTAGTGCCTGTCCGCTTTTCAGGAGTTCCATCATTTTTTTATGTGCCGCATCCCTGGCAGTAAAAATTATGCCGGAAATAAGGACTGCATCACCGGTATTTAGCTGCTCCATGTCTCGATCGCTTAGCGGCGCCTGTAGCCGTTTTAACTTCACTGGACTATCTCCTGACCCGGGCAACCGTACCCTTATTTGCCCTCAGCAGTTCCTTGCTGGCGATGCGCACTAGGCTATGATCGGAACCGCCACCGGTATAGACCACTTTTTTTTCCAGAACCCTGGGATCGACAAGAAAAATTGCATCAAACCCAAAAGAGGGAACACCGCCAGCAGGAAAACCCGTTTTTTCTAGAACCTCCTCTGCTCCGGCTATTCTCGGTTTTTCTATCTGCAAGGCCTTGCCCACCCTTGTAGTGCTAGCCCTGTCCTCGCCTTTGACAATAGCAACAATTATTCTATCCTGGTCATCGAGCATGCAGATATTTTTAACGAGATCCTCGGGCAGGGCCCCGACGGCATCTGCCGCTTCTTTGACAGTATGACATGATTGGGTAAAAGTAAGCTGTTCTGCCTCTATATCCTGGTCAACTAGAAACTTTTTTAGTTTTTCAGCGTACTGTTTCATGGTCCCCCTCCAAAACACTATTGTTTTGTAACTCTATTGCCTTGGCCTTTTCCCGGATAAAGCCTTGGGTAGGCCCATTTTCCCGGCCTCCAGGCCTCCTAAAGTTCTACCTGGGCATGGCGCGCTGCATGGCAGTTCATGTTTACTGCTGCCGGAAGGCTGGCTATATGACAGGGTGCCGTTTCTAAATGAACTGCCAGCGCCGTAAACCTACCACCAAATCCTTGGGGGCCAATCCCACTCCTGTTAATTTTTTCCAGCATTTCTTTTTCAAGATCAGCATAAAAATGCTGGGGGTGGGGCCTTCCCAGGGGCCGGAGAAGGGCCCTTTTCGCCAGCAAGGCCACCTCCTCAAAATTTCCCCCTAGACCGACTCCCACCACAACGGGTGGGCAGGGGTTGGCTCCCGCATGGCATACTGTCTCCACAACAAAATCGGTTAACCCGGCTGCCCCCTGGGCAGGCGCCAGCATCCTTACAGCGCTCATGTTTTCGCTCCCTCCGCCTTTCGGTGCCAAAACCAACTTGACCTTTTCCCCGGGGACCAACCGTAAGTGGACAATAGCCGGCGTATTGTCCCCTGTATTGACTCTTCCCCCAAGGGGATCGTCTACAATAGAGTTGCGAAGAAAGCCCCCCAGGTAACCACGCCGGACACCTTCGTTGATAGCCCGATTAAAGTCCCCCCCGACAAGCCGCACATCCTGCCCTAAATCGATAAAAAGGACAACAGTTCCGGTATCCTGACAAAGGGGCATTCTTTCCTCCCGGGCTAGCTGGGCATTTTCCAAAAGCTGCCTAAAAACATCTTTCCCCAAGGGGGAAATTTCCTCCTGCAGGCCCTTTTGTAAGGCACCGATTATATCCTCCCCAAGAAAGTAATTGGCCTCCTGGCAAAGCCTTTCCACTGCAGCAGTAATCTCCCTTACCTGGATTTCCCTCAAGACATCTGCACCCCCCGGCTCTAGTTGCTACGGATAGACCCTCAAGGCCTGTCCCCGGTTTTTATTTTCTGGAAATGTTCTAGGAAATGGCAGGAATATAAATATGTTTGCCGAATAATCATGATTAAACATTGTAATTTTAAATATTTTTTGATAAGGAGAGAGCTTAAATATGCCCACTCTGCGCAATTTGATGGAAGATACTGTCCAACAAGTTGTTTCCGATCTAATTATGAAGGCAAACATCTGTACTTGTGAACAATGTCGCCTGGACGTGGCAGCCATTGCCCTAAACAGTCTTCCCCCACGTTATGTCGTAACGAATAAAGGGGCAAGTTATGCCCGGGCCGATCTTCTGGAGATGCAGAAGTATGTTGATGTTGTCGGCGCGGTAACAAAGGCCATTAACCTGGTCAGGGAGCACCCGCGGCATCCGTAACGCTAGTGGCAAGCTTGTTTATCTTCGAGGCAGGGCGAAACAACCTTTAAAAATCTGTGCCCTGTCATATACAATGCTGCGCTTTTATCTATTTCTTTATTTACTTTTGGACAAGCATTTCTGCCAACTCATCCTCGGAAATAATAGTAACTCCTAGATCCTCTGCTTTTTTTAATTTTGAACCGGGGTTTTCCCCAAGAAGCAAAAAATCGGTTTTTTTACTAATGTTAGTAGCAACCCTGCCTCCCATTGATTCAATGAGTTCCTTCGCCTCCTGGCGGGAATAACCCTGTAGCGTACCAGTCAGCACAAAAGTTTTCCCCAGCAGGGTATTATCAATGCTATCCCTTTCTGTATCCTCACTGAAATTAACACCGGCATTTTCAAGTTTTTCTAGAATCCCCAGAACGGTTTCCTGATCAAAAAATTCCCTGATTGAAGTGGCAATCCCGGGGCCGATTTCCATAAGGCAGGTCAGTTCTTCAATGGTGGCATTTTTCAGGCGGTGCAGGTTTTTAAAATGAACGGCTAGAAGGCGTGCCGCTCTCTCCCCCACCAAACGGATACCCAAGGCATAAAGAAGTTTATGTAGAGGATTCATTTTGCTTTTTTCCAGGGATTCAAGCAGATTTTGGGCGGATTTTTTACCCATCCGTTCCAGGGAAGATAATTCCCCCTCCGCTAGGCCATACAAATCCCCCACGTCCTTTACCAGGCCCTTCACATAGAGCTGGACAGCGAGAGATTCTCCAAGCCCGGCTATATCCATTCCGGCGCGTGAGGCAAAGTGAATAATCCGCTCGATCACCTGGGCAGGGCAGGCCGGGTTAAAACATCTTGTGGCCACCTCACCAGGAAGACGGTGGACAATTTCCCCACAGGAGGGGCAGGTCCCGGGCATAATGAAGGGCTTAGCAGCAGCCCCCCTTTCTTCTTTAACCACACGTACTATTTCCGGGATGACATCCCCAGCCTTGCGTACAGTAACCAGATCCCCAACCATAACATCCTTTTCCTGGATATAATCCTCGTTGTGCAGACTGGCTCTTTTCACTACAGATCCGGCTAGATGCACCGGTTCGAGAATGGCAATGGGGGTAATGGCCCCCGTGCGACCAACATTTACCTCAATACCTTCTACCCGCGTAATTTTCTCCTCAGCGGTAAACTTAAAGGCAACAGCCCACCTGGGAGCCCTGCTGGTCCTCCCCATTCTTTTCTGCATAGCAAGATCATTTACCTTTAATACCACTCCGTCAGCTTCATATGGCAAATCGTCCCTTTTTACTTCCATCTCCTGAAAGTAGGCCACTGCCTGTTTATAATCGGTAACCAGGGCCGTATGGGGACTCGTTTTCAGCCCTAGTTCCCTTAAATACTGAAGTGTGCGCCAGTGTTCCCCGGGGGGCTCTTCCCCGGAAATAGAAACGAGGCTATAGACAAGCACGTCCAGTGGCCTCCCCGCGGCAACCTGCGGATCAAGCTGCCTTAGTGAACCGGCAGCAGCATTTCTTGGGTTGGCAAAAAGTGGCAGGCCCAATCTTTCCCTGCTCCTATTTAGCTCCAGAAAATCACCTTTTGGAATAAAAACCTCCCCCCGGGCTTCGATGCTGACAGTTTTCCTCAACCTAAGGGGCAGGCTTTTAATAGTTCGCAAATTATGTGTGATATCCTCACCTGTAATACCATCCCCGCGGGTTGCCCCCCGTACAAAAAGCCCCTTTTCATAGATCAGGGATACTGCCAGACCATCAATCTTGGGTTCGCCAACCCAGAGAAGCGAATCGGGCATGACAATTTTTTCTGCGCGGCGGAAAAAATCCAGCAATTCGCCTTCACTAAAAACATTTTCCAGGCTAAGCATAGGGGTACCATGGAGTACAGGACGAAAAGCATCGGCTGCCTGCCCCCCGACCCTTCTGGAAGGTGAATCCGCCGTGACCAGCTCAGGGAAAAGGGACTCCAACCTGCCCAGTTCACGCATCAACCCATCGAACTGCTCATCGCTGATGCGGGGATTATCCAAAACATGATAGGCATAGTTATGCTCATCTATTAGTTTTCTTAATTCGTTAAGCTTCCTCGCGGCTGTTTTACTGTCCATGCTGCCTTTTTCCTCCTAGCCGATATTATAACTCATTTCAGGCGAAAAAAACAAAAGCCGGTATTTTTTATATAAAAAAACCGGCCTAAATAGAAACAAAACCCTACATTCAAGAGGATCGTTCGTATTATTTCCTATGGAATGCCCGGTGGGCAATATCCTTCCTATAGCGAGCCCCATCAAACCTGATCGGCCCGGCCAGATCATAGGCCCTTTTAACCGCATCCTCCAGGGATAGATCCCAAGCAGTAAGGTTCAGGACCCGGCCGCCTGAGGTAACAATCTGATCGCCCTGCAGGGTTGTACCAGCATGGAAAACAATAGCCTTCTCAGCACCCTCGACCTTATCTAAACCGGAAATTACCTTATTGCCTTCATATTTTCCCGGATAGCCCCCTGAGGCCATAACGACACAGACAGCGGCATCATCATGCCACGATGGCTGGGCTAGGGATGAGAGGCCACCCCTGGCCGCCTCAAATAAAATGGGAAACAGATCAGATTTGAGCCGCGGCAGGATCACCTGTGTTTCAGGATCGCCAAAACGGGCATTAAACTCCAGAACCTTGATTCCCTCGGAAGTCAGAATTAATCCGCCAAAAATTACACCCCGATAGACAATTCCTTCCTCCTGGAAACCGGAGATCACCGCCTCAAATATCTTTTCCTTAATCTCTTTTTCTAATTCATCGGTAAGAACCGGCGGCGGCGAATAGGCCCCCATCCCGCCGGTATTTGGCCCCCTATCACCTTCAAATGCAGCCTTATGATCCTGTGCAGAGGGGAAAACCTCATAGGAAAAACCATCAGTCACGGCAAAAACCGATACTTCCTCCCCCTCTAAAAATTCCTCTATGACAATTTTTTCCCCAGCCGATTTTCCAAATTCCTTCTTCTCCATGATGCGTTCCACCGCCAGGGAGGCCTCGCCAAAATCCCCGGTGATAATAACCCCTTTACCAGCAGCCAAACCATCAGCCTTCACCACTTGCGGGTAGGATGATTCCTTTAGGTAATCCAATGCTTCATCTTTGGATGTGAACACTTTATAAACGCCGGTGGGAATATTGTAGCGCACCATAAAATCCTTGGCCCAGCTTTTGCTCCCTTCCAAAAGGGCACCCTTCCGGGAGGGTCCAAAAACCAAAAGCCCGTTTTCTCTGAAAAGATCCGAAAGTCCGGCCAGTAGAGGGGCTTCCGGGCCAACAACTGTCAGTTGAACATCCTTTTGGCGGGCAAAATCAAGCAACTTTTCATGCTCATCAACCCCGATAGGAACACAACTAGCCAGGGATGCTATCCCGGCATTCCCGGGGGCACAAAAAATTTCCTGCACCTCGGGACTTTGTGCCAGCTTCCAAACAAGAGCATGCTCCCTCCCTCCACCGCCAATAACCAGAACGCGCACTTTTTCGTTTCCTCCTTCGGCAAAACTCTGATACTAATGTATCCCAGTAAACAACATGGCAATATTATACTTTTCACAGATGCTGACTATATCATCATCAATTTTTGCTCCACCCGGCTGAACAACGGCAGTTACCCCCTGGGCCGCGGCTATTTCCAGGCCATCCGGGGATTTAAAACAGACATCCGAGGCCATCACTGCACCCCCCACGTTCTGGCCGGCCCCTTCTAGGGCTATTCTAACTGAGCCAACCTGATCTATCTGGCCGCTACCGAGGCCTAAAACCTGTAAACGTTTGGCAATAACGATTGCATTTTCCTTGGCATGCCTGGCGACCATCAACCCAAGGAACAGATCGCCCATTTCCTGCTCGGTTGGTTTCCTCCCTGTCACACACTTCCAAAAATCAGTTGCAGGAACCCTGGGGGGGGCTTCACGGAGCAGCATCCCTCCGCTAATTTTTTTAAAACAGTAACCTGGATGTTCCCCGCCAAACTGCCCCGGGGGAACCTCCCGGAGATAAACATTTTTCCAGGAGGAAAAAATTTTTAAACCTTCGGCAGTAAACGATGGAGCCACAATAGCCTTTGGTAATATTTTGGAGGCCATCAGGGCCGTCTGCTCGTCTACCTCCCTATTAAAGGCCATCGCCCCCGCAGGAAAATAATTTCCACGTTTGTTTCCTAAGGCTTTCCGGCAGGCCTCCTCTAATGCTTCGCCGAGACCTGCACCATAGGGGCTGGCAT
The DNA here is from genome assembly GCA_012839215.1 of Bacillota bacterium. GTDB lineage: Bacteria > Bacillota > Dethiobacteria > DTU022 > UBA8154 > DUNV01. Next base: position 24,824 of record DUNV01000096.1, on the reverse strand, counting down.
TTTTAACCGCAACTGCTGCCGGTTGTTCAAATTCCTTGATGAGCTCCCAAGCAACATGTAGATCACAAATATCGTTGTAGGTGGGTTTTTTCCCCAGTACCGACCTTCCAAAAGCCAAGGTAGCCGGGCCAGGTAGCGGTTCACGGTAAAACGCAGCTTTTTGGGGGGAATTTTCCCCGGGGCTGAGATTCTGTACTTTATTAAAAGGAAGGGTAATAGTAACAGGAAAAAACTTATCTTTTTGATCATCCAAGCCCTGCCGCAGATAATTGCTGATGATACTGTCATAATAGGCGGTATGGGAAAAAGCCCGGACAGCCAATTGGTAACGGCTGGAAAGTGAAAGATCGCCACTCGTGCGCAGCTCCTCCACAACCAAGCTATACATAAGGGGTTCAACCACGACAATTACATGACGATAATTTTTGGCCGCAGCCCTGATCATTGCCGGACCGCCGATATCAATATTTTCAATAGCCTCTTCGAGGGTGGTACCCTTCCTGGCAATAACTTCTGGAAAAGGATAAAGATTTACTGCCACCAGATCGATGGCCTCAATTCCCTGTTCCTTCATCTGCCGATCGTGGAGCGGCAAATCCCGGCGCCCTAAAATACCTCCATGGACCTTTGGATGCAGAGTTTTCACCCTTCCATCGAGCATTTCCGGAAAACCGGTCACCTCACTAATATCCTTAACCTTAATTCCATCTTCCCGCAGGGAACGGGCCGTACCCCCGGTAGAAATAATTTCCCAGCCCATCATTGCCAATTCCTGGGCGAAAAGGACTGCCCCTTCCTTGTTGGAAACGCTAATCAAGGCTTTTTTACCCTTCAAAACGGATACACCTTCTCCCTTCCAGGCGCAATTTCTTTTCGATGAAAAGCTGAATAGCCTGCGGGTAAAGGCGGTGCTCAAGGCCATGGATTCTTTCATGCAGGGTATCCTCGGTATCCCCATCCAGAACGGGAACCGCCTCCTGGAGGATAATTGGCCCGGTATCCAGGCCCTCATCTACAAAATGAACTGTACAGCCACTCACCTTGACACCATGGGAAAGTGCCTTCTTTACACCGTTTAACCCAGGGAAAGCCGGAAGAAGCGAGGGGTGTATATTCATAATCCTCCCGCGGAATTTTCTCACAAATGGGGGCGATAAAAAGCGCATATAACCTGCCAGTATGACAAGATCGATCTTCCTTTCCATTAGCTGGCCGGATACAACCTCATCAAAGGCCTCCCTATCCTTGTAATCCCGGGGATTTATATATAAAGCCTCAATACCGTTTTCTCTTGCCCTTTGCAGGGCAAAGGCATTTTCCACATCGCTGATGACCACCCTTACCTGCCCGGCAACCTCTTTCCTGGAAATGGCATCAAGAATCGCTTGCAGATTACTACCGTAACCAGAGGCAAGCACTGCAAGGCGCATCGCGATCACCTGCCTTTAAACAAATCTAACCATGCTGCTATTTTCATCTTCGCCTTTTTCCAGCCAGCCAATTTTCCAAGCCGGCCACTTCTCTTGTTCCAAACGTTCAAAAACTTTTGTAGCCAAATCGGGGGAAACAACCAGAACCATCCCCACGCCCATGTTAAAAGTACGCATCATTTCATCTTCCTCTATGCGACCTGTTTCCTGAAGCAGATGGAACACAGGCGGTACCACCCACTTTTTCTTTTCCACAACGGCGTTGAGCCCTGATGGAAGGATACGGGGAAGATTCAGCGTAATACCACCACCCGTAATATGGGCAATCCCCTTGACAGCATCCTCCCTCAGCAGGGGCAGAACAAGGGGAACATAGATTTTGGTCGGTTTTAATAGTTCCTCCCCCAAAGGTAGCCCTAAAGAAGATAAATGTTCCTCAAGGGAAAACCCGGCATGTTCCAGTAAAACTTTGCGGACCAGCGAAAAACCATTACTATGCAATCCAGTTGAAGCAAGCCCAATAAGCAAATCTCCCGGAAACATTTCCTTGCTAGGCAGAATTTTTTTCTTTTCCACCAGGCCCACGGCAAAACCGGCCAGATCATATTCCCCGGGAGGATAAAAACCCGGCATCTCGGCCGTCTCCCCGCCCAAAAGGGCACAGCCGGCCTGTCGGCATCCTTCAGCAACACCACTCACTATTTCCACAACTGATTCATTCTCTATCCTGCCAACCGCCAAGTAATCAAGAAAAAAGAGCGGCTCCGCCCCCTGGGCCAGCAAATCGTTGACACACATGGCTACAGCATCTATACCCACCGTATCATGCCTGCCCATCGCAAATGCCAGTTTCAACTTCGTCCCCACGCCATCAGTAGCCGCGGAAAAAACCGGCTCTTGAAAACTGCCCAGGCGCGGCTCAAAAAGTCCGGAAAAACCACCCAGTTCGGTCAGCACCTCCGGGCGGAAAGTGGCACGCACCGCCCCCTTGATATTCTCTATAACCCGCTCCCCCGCCTCAATATCCACACCCGCACTTTTATAATCAAATCCTTTACCCGCCATACTAACAAATCATCCCCTGTCAATTGGATAATTTCCGGAAAAACAGGCCAGACAGAGCTCCTCTTTGGCTATCCCCACGGCCTTAAACATCCCTTCCTGGCTCAGGTAACCCATGCTGGTGGCACCAATGTCCCGGCGGATATCATCCACGCTTTTTTTGTAGCCAATCAGTTCCCTGCTAGCGGGAATATTAATGCCATAGCAACAGGGGGAAATAACCACCGGGGAACTGATGCGCATATGGACCTCTTTAGCACCAGCCCTAAAAAACATCTCCACCAATTTCTTGCTGGTCGTTCCCCGCACGATCGAATCATCCACCACAACGACCCTTTTTCCTTCCACCACCTTTTGCACAGGGTTCAACTTTAATTGTACGCCGATATCCCGGATTTTCTGTGTCGGCCGAATAAAAGTCCGGCCGATATAACGGTTTTTGATCATGCCCATTTCATAGGAAAGCCCCAACTCCTCGGCAAACCCGGAGGCCGCCGCCAGGCTCGAATCTGGAACCCCGGTGACAATATCCGAATCCACGGGGTGTTCCCGGGCAAGCTGTCGCCCCAGCTCCTTACGCACCAAGTGGATATTTTTTCCGCAAATATTGCTATCGGGCCGGGCGAAATAGATAAATTCAAAAACGCAAAGGGCCTTCCTCTCGGAAGGCAGAATCTGTACACTTCTTAATCCTTCTCCGTCAATGATAACCATTTCCCCCGGTTCAATGTCCCGGATCGTTTCCGCCCCGATCGTGTCAAAGGCGCACGTTTCTGAGGCCAGAACATAATGCCCGTTCCAGAGGCCTAAAGATAAAGGGCGAATCCCGTAAGGATCCCGCACACCAAACACCTGTTTTTCCGCCATAAAAACGAAAGCATATGCCCCACGAATAAAGGGCAATACGCCTTTTAAAGAACTCTCCAGATCATGGCTGCCATAACGGGCCACTAAATGGGCAATCAACTCGCTGTCCGTCGAGGTTTGAAAAATGGATCCTTCCTTTTCCAGCCTATCCCTCAGTTCATCAGCATTAATAAGATTACCGTTATGGGCCACAGCAAGGCAGCCCTGTCGGGAACGCACCAATAGCGGCTGAGCATTTTCCGGCGTGGCCCGCCTGGGGGTTGAGGATGTCAAATAACGGACATGACCCATAGCCGCCACAGGCTCGACATCCTTAAGAGGCCCCTTATAGTTGGTAAAAACCTCCGAGACCAGGCCCATTCCTTTTTTCAGGTAAACCTGCCTGCCATCACTGAGGGCAATTCCTGCACTTTCCTGACCCCGATGCTGCAAGGCATAAAGTGCATATTTTGTCACCTGAAACAAATCCTCGCCAGGAGCATATACCCCAAATACCCCACAAGCCTCCTTAAGACCACCAGTTCCTCTCTCTTCCAGATCCCATGCTAGTGACAACAAACTTCCCCCTTTTAGGAGCCGGTACTATTATGAGCATAGATAATTAATGTAGATCCTTGTTGCATTAAGAGAGTTTTATATCTACCAGGATAATATTAACCTTTTTAGAATGATCCTGCAATATCTCCTGCGATTTTAGGGAAAGTCCTTTGGTCTTTATCATTGTTCCAGATACCCCCGGTAGCCAAGCTCCTGCAGACGTTGATTTTTTTCTTTGACCTGCAGGGCAAGTTCTTCTTTATAGCGGGCAAGCCTACCGGCCAGCTCTACGTCTCCAAGGGCCAAAATTTGTGCTGCCAGAATCCCGGCATTATAGGCACCATCTATGGCCACTGTAGCCACGGGGATCCCCCTCGGCATCTGTACTGTAGCGTAAAGCGCATCAAGGCCCCCCAGAGCCGAGCCGCCTAAGGGGACGGCGATCACCGGCAGCGTCGTCCAGGCAGCGATAACCCCGGCCAGGTGTGCAGCCGCGCCCGCCCCGGCAATAATTACTTTGGTGCCCTTCCCGGCAGCCTCCCTGGCCAACATTGCGGTCTCCCCGGGAAGGCGGTGTGCCGAGGAAATAAAAACTTCGTAGGTTATCTGAAATTTTTCCAAAGCCTTCAGGCAGGATGACATAACCCTAAGATCGGAATCACTGCCCATTACAACATACACTTCTGCCATAGGGCACCCCCCTTTATCAGCTATCAACCTATCAATAACTCTACATCACAGTCCCTACCGCATAGATTCTACCGGAGATCACCTTGCAGCAGTGCCCAATAAATTTGGCAGCCGACATGGTTCTCCTTTTTCTGACCAAAGCTATTGTCTCATATTCCTTGGCCCTTGTCGATATAAACAGTCAAAAGCTGCCCGGAAAATAAAAAACCCCGCAATAGTATGCGGGGGCTGTGCCCCACGAAATATGCGGGGAATCTGGCATAACAAAAATATTTCCTGCCTCAAAAGCCATCCTGCGGTGTTATCAGGGAAAGAAACGGTTAAGATTGTTTCTTTCCCTGTGGGAAGTTGCCTGGGCAGATGGGCTACTCAAATTCGATCGTTGAAGGTGGTTTAGTAGACATATCATAAACAAAGCGGTTAACCTCGGGGATTTCCCCAAGTAGGCGGTTGGAAATGCGTTCCAAAACCTCATAGGGCATACGGTACCAGTCTGCCGTCATGGCATCCTGGCTGGTAACAGCCCGCAGGGCAATGGTGTGACCATAGAGGCGCTTCCCATCCTTTACCCCGACACTGCGAATGTTGGGAAGGACGGCAAAAGCCTGCCAAATTTCTCTGTAAAGTCCCGCCTTTTTGATCTCTTCAATAACGATGGCATCCGCCTCCAGCAGGATGGCCACTTTCTCCCTTGTTACCTCGCCTAAAATGCGCACGGCCAGACCGGGACCGGGAAAGGGATGCCTCCAGACAATTTCCTCTGGAAGGTCCAGCTCCAAAGCCAACTGGCGCGCCTCGTCCTTGTACAAGGTTTTTAGGGGTTCGAGCAAGGAAAACTTCATATCCTTGGGCAGTCCCCCCACATTATGGTGGGATTTAATAACAGGTGCGCTGGCAGTTCCGCTTTCGGCAATATCGGGATAAAGCGTCCCCTGGACAAGATACTCTATATTACCAATTTTTTCGGCCTCCCTTTCAAAGACACGGATGAAATGATGGCCGATAATCATCCTTTTTTCCTCCGGATCGGTAACTCCTTGCAGGCGGTCTAAAAACTCATCCCGGGCGTCCACAGCAATAAGTTTCATTTGAAACTTATCCCCAAAAGTTCTGATCACCTGCTCCTTTTCCCCCTTGCGCAAGAGGCCATTATCGACAAAGATGCAGTTTAAACGTGGCCCAATGGCCCGGTGAACCAAAACTGCAGCAACCGAGGAGTCGAGCCCCCCGCTCAGGCCACAGACAACCTTTCCCTCGCTCCCCAATGTTTGGCGTATTTCTTCTATGCTTTTTTCCACAAACTTTTTCATGGTCTGTTCCACCACCCTATTCCTCAATTCATTCGTCAAAATGCTTCCCTAATCCTTTTTATCAAGAATTACAGGTACGATTATAGGAACGTCTACTGACACAGCCCCAACTAGGCGCTCCTTCGCAAAGGAAGTAGTATCTAAAAAAGGCCGTTCAAAAGTTCAGTGAACTGATGAACGGCCCTTTCTAATGTGGTCAAAATGTGGTCACGGGGAAATGGCAGTCTGCCCAATCCCCGCAGTTTCAGGGCTCTAGGCCTACATCGGAGGCATACCGTCCATGCCCATTCCGCCGCCCATTCCGGGGAACTTGTTATCATCATCAGGATTGTCAGCAACAACTGCCTCTGTGGTCAGGAATAGTGCAGCGATGCTGGCTGCATTCTGGATGGCAGAACGGACCACTTTGGCGGGATCGACGATCCCGGAATCCATCATTACTTCATATTGACTATTAAGTACGTTGAAACCGATGCCTTTTTCGGCATTTTTAATTTTTTCCACGACGATGGAGCCTTCTTCACCGGCATTTTCTGCAATCTGGCGGACTGGCTCTTCCAGGGCACGGCGGACGATCTGCACGCCCACTGCTTCGTCTTCCTTCAGATCCAGATCATTGAGGGCTTCCACCGCATTGAGATAGGCCACGCCGCCACCAGAGACAATTCCTTCCTCTACAGCAGCGCGGGTCGCTGAAAGGGCATCCTCGATACGCAATTTCTTTTCTTTCATTTCGGTTTCGGTAGCAGCGCCCACTTCGATCACTGCAACCCCACCGGCCAGCTTGGCTAGCCGCTCTTGCAGTTTTTCACGATCAAAGTCAGAGGTTGTATCTTCGATCTGCACCCTGATTTGCCCGATACGCTTTTTGATAGCTTCGGGATCACCGGCACCATCGACGATGACGGTTTCATCTTTTCCTACGATAACCTGACGGGCATGCCCCATCATTTCAATGCCGACATTTTTCATGTCGAGGCCGATATCCTCGGAAATAACCTGCCCGCCAGTCAGGATGGCAATATCCTCCAGCATAGCCTTGCGGCGATCACCAAAGCCGGGGGCCTTTGCCGCCACACAGGTAAATGTGCCACGAATCTTGTTTACGACCAAGGTGGCCAGGGCTTCGCCCTCTACGTCTTCAGCCACCAGGAGCAACTGTTTCCCTTTTTGTACAACTTTTTCCAGCAGGGGCAGGATGTCATGGATGTTGCTGATTTTGCGATCGGTCAGCAGGATCATGGGATCATCCAAAACTGCTTCCATTTTTTCTGTATCGGTAACCATATAGGGAGAGATGTACCCCCTGTCGAACTGCATCCCTTCGACAACTTTTAGATCAGTTAAAAATCCTTTTGATTCCTCAACAGTGATAACCCCATCCTTGCCAACCTTTTCCATGGCATCAGCAATAAGGTTACCAATAGTTTCATTGTCTGCAGAAATTGAAGCCACTTGGGCAATGGAATCCCTATCTTCTATGGGTTTGCTCTGGTTTTTAATATACTCGAGCACTTTTTCCACAGCGCTTTCAATTCCCCTCTTCATGCCCATGGGGTTCGTCCCAGCAGTAACGTTTTTAATACCCTGCCTGATAATGGCCTGGGCCAGAATGGTTGCACTAGTAGTACCATCGCCGGCCACATCCTGCGTTTTGTTGGCCACCTCCCTGACCAGCTGCGCACCCATATTTTCAAATGGATCTTCCAGTTCAATTTCACGGGCGATGGTCACGCCGTCGTTGGTAATTTGCGGTGATCCAAATTTTTTATCGAGAACCACATTACGGCCTTTGGGCCCCAAGGTGACTTTCACTGTACTGGCCAGTTTGTCAACACCTTTTTCCAGGGCCTGACGTGCTTCCTCACGAAAATGTATTTCCTTGGATGCCATTGATAATTCCCTCCTCAAAGGAATAATTTAATTCGTTCGTAAATAGAATTTATGCGGTTGGATTATTTGTTACTCAAAAATACCCAGGATATCATCCTGCCTTAGAATAAGGTATTCTTCCCCATCGATCTTGATTTCTGTACCCGCATATTTGGAATAAACGATCTTATCCCCTACCTTGACATCCATTTGGACCTTCGTGCCATCATCCAAAATTCTTCCCGGGCCAACAGCTTTGACCTCCCCTTCTTGGGGTTTTTCCTTCGCTTTGTCAGGGAGAACAATACCTGAGCTAGTCTTTTCCTCCTCTTCCAAAACCTTGATAATTACTCTGTCACCTAGTGGTTTCAGGTTCATTTAAAACCCTCCTTGTTTTAAGTTTGCCGTTTATTGTTAGCACTCCTTAAAAGTGAGTGCTAATATCTTGTAATATATTATTAAGAATGGGCAGAGATAGCAAATCATCTATCCCGGCAAATACAGGGATTGCAAAGAAATCCTACCCAAATTTGCGGATTTGCCCCGTGTATCTCCCAATTGCTTAAAATTACATAACATAGTAATATTATGTATTATACCCTAAGTATTATACCCACGGAAAAACAAAATATGCGATGATTATTTGATCGAAAAAGCTTCAAATTCCTTTTTATGGGGTGCCACAATCAGTGACGGCTCCGCGCAGCAAATCGGCAGCATGGGGGATGGCTGGGAGAACAATTTCCAGACATTCGCGAACTGCCCGGGGACTGCCCGGCAGATTGATAATAAGCGTACTTCCTCTAATGCCGCACACTGCCCGGGAAAGCATGGCATGGGGGGTTTTCACCATGCTTTCTTTTCTCATGGCCTCAGCCAGGCCCGGTACCTCCTTGTGGATAATGGCTAGAGTTGCCTCCGGGGTAAAATCGCTGGGGGCGATTCCTGTCCCCCCTGTGGTAAGTATGAGAGAGGCCTGGGTTACATCCGCAAGCTTTTGCAGTTCTTCTTTGAGCAGCTCAACGTCATCAGGTACAACATCATAATAAATAACTTCCCATCCCTGCTCCTCCACTATTTCTATAATCACTTTTCCACTCAGATCTTCTCTTTCCCCAAGTGCTCCCCGATCGCTGACGGTTAGGACAGCAACCCGAATTGGTACCTCAGTTTTTTGAACATCTGTCACCACAAACACCTCTTTGTCTTACTAAACATTTTCCGTGGAACGCCAGATAATCTGGCCACTTTGTTCCAGGTTATACCCCCCCATTTTCTCCATAGCTATCCTAAAGGATGCTGATCCGATAATTTCTAGAAGAGCCTGACAGGGAGGGGAGTTAAAAAAGTGCCCCGGCAAAGCCAAATCATAGGATTCATGTGCCACAGGGATAAAATCCACACCAAGAGCATCGGCTGCAGCACGGATCCCCAGGCCAACATCCGCGCTCCCGGCGGCAACGGAGGCGGCCACAGCTAAGTGATTGAATTCCTCACGGTTATAACCCACAATATCCTTCGGATCCAGCCCTTCTTTCTGCAGGGCAAAGTCCAGATAAAGGCGCGTCCCGGCCCCTTTCTGGCGGTTGATAAAAACAATACCGGAACGGCAAAGATCCCTAAAACCGGATATTTTTTTGGGATTCCCCGGCGCCACCATCAAACCCTGCTCACGCTGGGCCAGATGGATCAGCGTTAATTCCTCTTCTGGTAGGTAACGCTGCAGGTAGGAAACATTGTAAAGGCCCGTAGCAGGATCCAAAAGGTGCATTCCGGCAAGGTGGGCCTCGCCCCTTTTCAGCGCCATGATGCCGCCCATGCTTCCCACATGGGCCGAGGATAAAGTATACCCTTTTTCCTCTTTTCTCAAAAAATCGGCAAGTATATCGAGGCTTAAATCATGGCTGCCCAGGCAAACAATGGTATTTTCCACCTCCTGGCGGGGGCGCCACAACTCTAGCCGAACGTTTTGGCCCGTTTCGAGCCCTTCCACATTCTGGGGGATAACCGCCTGCCCATCCGCCCGGACGAGAGAAATGCTGATCCCTGCCCCCCGGGGGAGGGGAGTGGCCACAAATTTATCTTTCACTTTGCCTATTTTCATCCGCAAAAATTCTTCCTCTTTTAGAGATGAAACTAGGCGCCTGGAAATGGTAGCTTCCAAGTACTCCTTGGGCAAAACATTTTGTCTACGCCAGTGGAACAGGAGGGGTTTAACAAAGAGATCGAGGGCCATAAAAGCTGCCACGGGATAGCCAGGAATACCCACAATAGGGGTAGTACCAATCCTGCCCAGCACGACAGGTTTGCCCGGGCGCATGGCCACCCCGTGAAGCAGTACTTCACCCAATTTACTGAGTACACCAAATGTATGGTCTTTCCGGCCGGCTGAGGATCCTGCACTGATGAGTACAAGATCGTTTTCCTCCGCGGCTTGGGAAAGAGCATTTTCTAACAGTTGAAAATCATCCCTCAGTATCGGCAACTTTCGGGGCACCCCGCCCCAGTCATCCACGAAAGCAGCAAAGACAGCGGAATTTGAATCGATGATCTGACCTGACCCGGGATCACTATCCGGCGGAATAAGCTCGGTACCCGTAGGGATAATCCCCACGCGGGGTTTCCGCAAAACATCGATAGAAAAAATCCCGCTATTGAGCAGGGAACTGATATCCAGGGGGCGGATAAGATGATAGGATGGTAAAATCATTTCACCAGCGACGATGTCCTCCCCGATGGAGCGAACATGCTGCCAGGGAGTTGCCGGCTGGCGAATTTCCAGGATGGCAGGGTTTACCTTTTCCGGGGAAAAAAGCTCCTCGATCATAATTACTGCATTGCAACCCTTGGGTAAAGCACCACCGGTATCAATATAAAAGGCGTTTTCACCCAAAAATAGTCTTAATGGGGATGTGGGCGAAGCACCAAAAGTGTCCGCCGCATTAACGGCAACCCCATCCATTGCCGAGGCATGGTAATGGGGGGAAGAAAGCCGTGCAAAAATAGGCTTTGCTGTAACCCTTCCGACGGATTCGACTGTTTTTATTTTTTCCTCCCCCATCTTACACGGCCTGATAGCATTTAAAAAAAGCTCCTGGGCTTTTTTCAGGGGGGTATTTGCAAGATAGACCTTCCTTTCCAAGCAACAAGACCTCCTAGATAGCCTTTTTAAAAAAGAATGACATGCACAGGACTGCCCTCGACCAGCCCCTCTATATCCCTGGGAACGACAAAATACCCGTCCCCCTTGATCATCGTTTGCAATAGACTGGATACCCCAAAGACAGGCGTGGCCCGGGGCTTTTCTCCGTAGGTGCCATCCTTAGCCCGGGAAAGAACCACACGAACATAATCCTCCCTTCCACTCGGGGAAGAGAAGTTTGTATCCAGTAAAGCCTCCACCCCGGGTTGATGGGGTAAGAAGGGCGAAAGCCCCTGGAGGCTGCGCAGTAGCGGCCTGACAAACAGAAGAAAACTGAACATGGCTGAGACAGGGTTCCCGGATAGGCCAAAGATGGGCATACCATTGCTCGTAGCATAGATAACAGGTTTGCCGGGTTTCATGGATACACCATGAAAATGAACGCCTTCACCGGGCAAACCATCCAATACCCGGACTGTAACATCCCTGCGTCCAACGGAGGTGCCCCCTGAGATTAAAATCGCATCGGCCTGGTGCAATGAGTCCTGCAGCACCTCAAGGAGAGCATCTTTTCTATCGGGAAAAAGTCCCAGGTAGTGCGGCTCTGCCCCATTTTCCAACACCTGGGCATAAAGCGCATATCCATTAATGTCCCTGATCTGCCCAGGCCCCGGATTCTTATCCGGAGTGACCAGCTCATCTCCAGTGGAGATAATAATAACCCTGGGCCTTTTGTACACCTTTACCTGCAAAAGCCCCAGGGCCGCTAACAAACCAATATCCTGCGATCTAAGAAGATGGCCTTTTCTTAACACGATCTCATTTTTTTGGAAGTCATCGCCGGCAAGGATCATGTTCTCCAATGGTGCAACCGGCCTGTAAACCGCCAATTGATCGCCCAGAATATCGCAGTGTTCCACCATAACCACACTATCGCTCCCGGAAGGCAGCATACCCCCAGTAGATATGCTCATGGCTTCTCCCATAGCTAGCCCCCCCGGCGGGGGCAGACCCATAAGGATTTCCCCTTTGAGCATTAAAAGTGCGGGGATATCCTCCGTTGCACCAAACGTATCAGAGCTACTTACGGCAAAACCGTCCATCGTTGCGCGGGGAAAGGGTGGGATATGCCCGGGTGAAAAAATATCCCCAGCCAGCACCCGGCCCAGGGCAGCAAAAATATCTATCTCTTCCGCCCCCACCGTTTTCCCCCCCATCGAGGAAAGAACCCGGTTTTGCGCTTCATCAACAGTTAGTACGGTTAGCATATACTTACCACCCAAAATAGGACCCGCCCCAAATTAAAAGCAACCTAATTGGCAACCCATAATTTTGATTTTTAACTGGTTGCAAAGTTCACCAATTTCCGCCACGGAACAATTATGCTTACGGGCTATTTTAAAACATATAGGGCAGGCTATTTTACCCTCGGGGGATGCTTCCTGCAAACTTTTTTTAATCTCTTCCACTAAAAATTCCTCCCCTTTCGAGCTGGCTCTCTTTACACAAAAAATGTTACATCATTCCCCATGCTTTGTCAATAATTATGCCACGAGAGTAAGAAAGAATGAGGTTTTCACAGGAGGAGCCTAATGAATAATTAGGATGCTTTTAGAAATTTGTCAATTTGAGCATTCCGCTTTCGGGATCGTAGCCAATTTTTACTTTGGAGTAGCTCTGATCAAACCTATAAACCAACTTGCCAACCTGAACAGTAACGTCCTCATGGACCTGATCAAAATAAATGGAGGATTGTTCGGGAACCCTGATACGTATGTGTGAGGTGGTAGCCACATTTTCCGAGGCGATGATGAGAAATTCCTTGACCTTTACATCTCCGCCGGCCTGTATTGTGCCGCCTCGGCAGACACCATCGACAGTTACATTTCCACCCGCAGAGAGGCAGGAATAATACATTCCCGCACCGACAATATTAATATCACCCATGTGATACAAATTAGAATTTTGAACATATGAAACACCAAGTGGCGGGACTTCCTTTAACAAATTCTCCCCCTTGGCCAGAAAAGCCCGCAGGGAACTACCTATATTATCAAGCGTTTCCATATTATCTATCTGAAGTGTCCCGCCGAACAAACCACTTACCAGTTCCATTGTTTTTCTCAACGAATCAAATTGCCGGTTTTCATCACCTTTAAGGGAAGACTGAATAAGGGCTGGCAATTCCAGCATGTTTCCCGGCATTTTATTTAAAACCGCCCGGGTAATACGCAATAAAAGATTTTTGCCCAGTTCCCGACCCTTCTTAGCCAGGCTCGTGACAATCTGCTTGAGGGCCTTTAGGAAGGTAGAATATTCCTTTTCCAGCGTGTCCACCTGCATGATAATCTCTTGTAGTAGGGCAAAAAACAGCCCTCCCTCAACTTGGCATTTAATTAGGTTTTTCGTAACCTGGATACCCTTCCCTGCCTTGATCACAGCACTATAGCCACTACCCTCTACAAGCAGGCTGCCCTTGGCATCAACAAGCATATTTTCCAGAATATTGCCATAGATCCGCACATCACCGTTAAAATGAATGTTTCCGCTCTCCAGGTTCACATCCCCGTTATGTGTAATTAAATCGACTACCTTAATGGTGCTGCCACTGATAACCAGACGGCCATCCCTGGTTGCAACTATTTCCCCTCTTTCTTCCAAAAAATCGGCCCCTTCACCGCATTTAAACTTGGCATCCTTCACAGGCCTGGGAGCAATTATCCTGCCTGTTACCAACTGACCTGCAACACCCTCGATGGAAGGGTGAACCTTGGCAATCCGATCACCCTCCTTTACCACTGGAAAACGGTACCTTTCCCTTAAATCGACATTTTTTTGTGAGCTATCGTCATAGACAATTGTTTCTACCTCTGTTGAAACCAGAAATTCTACACGCCCGTTCGCCCCTTCCCGCAGTTTCTTTCCCTCGGCCACCACCTCCGGTTCTGCGGAGGCCCGATCAACCACACCCTTTAATAAGGCAAAGTCAATGCCAAAAACAATATTCTTATCCTTTAAAACTGCGTCCGCCTCTTCAAGGGTTACAGTCTTTTCCTTCCTAATTTCTTTTTTGGTCTGGAACTTTAGCATATCGGACATTTCCGTATCCATAAGTAGGTATTGGGTTACAGTTTGCGGAGAAATGGTCAATTCTGCTGTGTATGCATCAGCCGATATTTTGGCCACACAACGGGCTTCCTCGGTTAAAACCTGGGGAGTTATTTCAATTATATCGTCTTCAAACACTTCCAGGGGCGTTTCTACTAACTTATCATTAACAAAAACTGTAAGTCCCTCCCCAGCAGGGTAGAGTACCGCAGGTTTACCATCCCCTTGGGGATTGGTTATAATAACTTTCCCCCCCACAACTCCTGCCCGACCGTTCACATCTTTTTCGGACAACGTTAGCTCACCCCTCACTTTTTCACTTTGGCAATTTCTTTAGTGCCAACCCTCAACACCTCGTTAATAGGCATATATAGATCCGTGGAAATAAACTCTTTCGCAATTTCTTCTTTTCCCACCCTGATAAGGCGGTACACATTGACCATGTATCCCTCCTCACCCCTCCGGACGAGATTGCGGACCCCTTTGGGCAAACTAGGATCAGGTTGTTCCAATTGATAGGGAAATAAAACCTCGATATCCTCGGTGACGATTTCCACAGAACGCCCAGTTTCCCGCTCTGCACCGTAAAGACAAAAAGTTAGACAGCTGTCCATCCTCCCCGTCAAAAGGACAGGAAAATCGTAGCTGTTACGGAATTGAAAATCGATCAATCCTTGTGCAACAGTTGCATCCTGACCGAGGGGAACATAGGAAACTGGCCTACTATGGGGCGAGCGCTGGACAATTCCCATTTCCCCCTGTAAAGCAACCCCGTACAGGGTCGTGGCAGCCTGGCAAATACCGCCCCCCATGCCCAAAACAAATTGCCGATTTTGGATAACAAGGGCTTCTCTATACCCTTGTTCCGCTGTAACAGGCCCCACTGTATCATTAAAGGAAAATATTTCCCCCGGCCCGATCACCCGGCCGTTGATTGCCTCTTTAGCCAACATAATATTATGTTTTCGATCATCACAGGAATCACCGAGGGGAGTCGAGCAAGAAGCAATAAGGTGATCAAAAACCGGCAGATCGGCCTGTTTAATATGGGGCAACTTTTCTTTCACGATAAGTGGTATCTCCTCAAAGCACCCCGCCAGCAAATGATTTTCTATGGATTCCCTGCTTTTATCCAAGTCTAGAAACCACCCGGATTGTTCCTCTATAACAGAGGGAATTCCATCCCCAATGGCTAATCTGGCATCTAATGGCTCCCTGTCTATTTCGGACTTTAACCTTTGCAATGCATTTTGCAGATAAAAATCAGAAATGGTCAAGGGGACCCCAAGGGAAATGGAAAGGGGAACCCATCTCATCGTATTAAAAAAATAATGATTGGATCGGGATAATCTGCCCATTTCCAGCGCATTCTCGATGGCCCCATCTACCTGGAAAGTGCTTAATCCTGGGAAAAGGGGCAATGAGAAAGTTTCCTCCCCCCAGATTAAAGTAATTGCTGAAGGGGGTACAGCCTCCCTGTACAAGGTGCTTTTTGCCTCTTCATATGTTAGCCCATCAAGAGGTATCTGGTTAATTTCCAGGCCGGGTATGATCCTGTTCTCATAATAGTGGCCGGCTGCACCGATCCCCCCGGCAATTCCTGCAATTGCCTGGAAAAGAACAATTAGTATAAGAAGGAACCTTTGAGGATAGCGTTTCATAATCTGCTCCTGATAATTAATCCCTTACCGACATGGCCAGCTCCATAAGTTTTTGCGTGCCTAGTTGATAAACACGATCGAGGAGCTCTTCTGTAATAATTTGATTTTCCCAGGCGATAACCTCCCCATCCACGGTTTTAAAATCCTTAAACAGTGTTTTACCAATGAGGTACTGCCTTTGCCTTTGCATAAAAATTTCTGTGGGATCAGAGTCACCTTGCGGTTCAGATCTGAGCAAATCGCGCTCAGCCGCAGAAGAAAGGGCAGCAAAATCATGGTCAATCCTACTTTTCTCCACTGCCGGAATTTCCCCTTTTAAAGTTGACCCGTCATTTCCCCTCTCAAAATTTTCTTTACCTTCCACGATGGGAGGCAAGTTGTCGTCAGCAGCAACCTTGTCTGTTTCCCCGTTTTCCACAATGAGCACTTCTTTGCCGATTGTAATTATAGATGATGCCGGCAGGGATTGTTCTGTTTCCCCCTTAGCGCTAAAAAACACCTCGGCTAGCTCCCCAGTTTCCGTGTTGATGGCATATTCAGTAACTTCCCCCAGGAGCCTGCCCTTGCGGGTAACTACCTTCGTACCAAGAAGGTGGATTTCTTTTTGGACCAGTTCCCTTAAAATGCCAACCTTCATTAGATCAACTATTATGCTACTATCCTCTACTGTGACGGCAAATTCGCCCACACCCTGGGCAGAACGGTAGGAAAGTCCCCTCAGCTTTTCCCCCTCACCAGGCTCATCTAGGAGTAGAAACTCAATATTCTTTTGCTGGGGATTGATAACTAGTCCCTTGGTCACACCAATTTGTATACCTTCCTGTATACTAATTATTGGCGAGCCAATAATTTCCTTGCTTTTTTTCACGTCTATTCCTCCTTAGTCCAAAAGATTTTTTCCGCCTCTACATCAATTGCGCGGGGAACCTGCGAAAAGGGCAGGCCGGCATGCCCTGTTTTTCTTAGCAGCCTGTCCAGGTTGAGAAGATAGCGGACAATTTTCATAAAATGTAGCCGTATTGCCCGGGGTAGCTGTGAACCGCTTTCTGAAAGAAATTCCTCTATGAGAACTGCTGCCTCAAAATACTTCCCCATTTCCTTATAAATGGAAACCAGCTCACTGTAAACCAGACTTTTTGGGGAGATACCCAAATCCTGTGCCAAAACAGTTTTAAAAACATTTGCTGCCTGTAAATAGTTTTTTTCATCCTTGGCACGGAAAGCAGCACTAATCAACTCCCCAAAATCCAAATCTTCTTTTGCCGGCAACACCGCCCCTTCGAATTGTACTGATATATTTATTACGGGTAAAGAATGTTGCTCCCTTGCCGGTGCCGGATTGTGCACCGGGTCCTTGGGAAATACCAAAGGTTTTAGTGGAGGTGATAAAACAATGGGGCCAGGCTTGTAAACCTCCATAGCAACTTGCCGTACCGATGGTGGCAATGCCTTCTGAAAACATTTTTTTTCAGCCTGTATATCTTCTACATGTACACTTTCTGTCTGTTCCCCTGTTGATAGTGATCCACTTTTCCCATTGAATGTTATGAAAATATATTGGCTTCCCAAAAGAATTAGGAGAAAAGCTCCCGGGAGGGCAAACACCGGGGACATAAAACTCATCAATCCCGGCAAAAGGGCCGAAATTAAGTAGACCCAAAAGACAAGCAAAAGGATTAATTTCAACGATATATCCAGGAAATATCGCCTCAACCAGGCCAGAAGAAGAAAAAACATTGCTGCAATTAATGATAATGCCAGATAATAAACTATCACAAATGGCCTTCCTTTTAGAATATTTAGAACAAAAATCCCCTTAGGAAATAATTCGCCACAAAAACATCTTCTTCCTTTAAATTCGGGCAATAATTCCATTTTTAATATAAAAGGGAAACCCGGTAAAAATCGGGTTTCCCTTTTCCATGAAAGTATTTTTTAACTAATACTGCCCTTTTGTAGAATCTCTTTGGCCCTGCGGAGTTGTTCCCGAACCATTTCCGGGGCCGTTCCTCCACGGCATTTTTTGGCCTCCACTGCTTTGTAGGGGCTGGCCAGTGCCCTGGCCTCCGGTAGGGCTAGCAGCGGATGTGCCTGATTAAGTTCCTGCTCCGAGAAATCACCCAATAATTTTTTAGATTCCAAGGCCCTGCGGACGAGGTGGCCAACGGCGGCATGGGCCTCCCGGAAGGGAATACCCCTGCGGGCCAGATAGTCTGCCAGCTCTGTGGCAACAGAGAAATCGTTTTTGACGCTTTCCTCAATTCTCTCCTTGTGCAACGTCATGCCCCGTAGCATATCGGCAAACAATGAAAGAACATTCTTGATTGTGTCCACTGTATCGAAGAGGGGTTCCTTATCCTCCTGCATATCTTTGTTATAGGCCAGGGGCAAGCCCTTAAGGACCACCAAAAGGGCCAGCAGGTTCCCATAAACCCTACCCGTTTTTCCCCTGGCCAGTTCGGGAATATCGGGGTTTTTTTTCTGCGGCATCATGCTGCTGCCCGTCGTAAAGGCATCCCCCAGTTCAATAAAAGAAAATTCCCGGGTGGACCAGAGCACCAGCTCCTCGCTCAGGCGGCTAAGATGCATCATCACCAGGGATGAACTGTAAAGGAAATCAAGTACAAAATCCCGATCGCTGACCGCATCCATGCTGTTTTCATAGAGGTTACCAAAATCCAGGCTGGAGGCAACTTCCTCCCGATCGATGGGAAAACCCGTCCCACTGAGAGCCCCTGCACCGAGGGGCATCATATCAGCCCGCTGGTATGTTTCAACAAACCGCTGCCGATCTCTTTGCAGCATCCAAAAGTAAGCCATGAGATGGTGGGAAAAAAGGATAGGCTGTGCCCTTTGCAAATGGGTGTAGCCCGGGAAAATGATATCTAAATATTTTTCTGCCAGTTCAAGTAAAACCTGTTGCAACAAGATAATGGACCGTTCTATTTCCCGGGCCTCTTTTTTTACATAAAGATGCATATCCAGGGCAACCTGATCGTTACGGCTGCGCCCGGTGTGTAATTTCCCGCCCAGTGGCCCGATCTTTTCCGTCAGCCTTTTTTCGATATTCATATGAATATCTTCGAGAGAAGGATCGAAAATAAATTTCCCATCTAAGATCTCTTTTTTGATCTCTTGAAGGCCTTCGATAATTTTTTCCCCTTCCCCGGAGGTAAGAATACCTTTCTTTACCAGCATAGAACAGTGGGCGATGCTGCCTTTAATATCCTCCTGGGCCAGCCGGCGATCGAAATGTATAGAGGCACCGAAGGCCTCGGCTTTCTTGTCCAGAGGTTCCTTGAATCTGCCACCCCAGGGTTTATCCGATTCATATCCCATCGTGATCACTTACCTTTTTCTAACTCTTCTTTCCAGGTTTGCCGCAGCATTCCATCAACTGTCAGCGGCAAACCAAAAAGGTTGATAAATCCCCCGGCATCCTTCTGATCGTAGAGATCATCCTCATCAAAGGTGGCCAGATCAGGATGGTAGAGGGAAAACGGGGAACTCTTACTGAGCACCGTTATATTACCCTTGTAAAGTTTAAGCTCAACTTCTCCGCTTACTGTTTCCTGTGTGCTTTTAATAAAGGCATCGAGGGCCTTGCGCAGGGGAGTATACCAAAGGCCGTAATATACTACCTCAGCGTACCTGGCCGCCACGATTTCTTTGAAATGCATCGTATCCCGATCGAGAGTCAGTTGTTCCAGTTCCTTATGGGCAAAATAAAGGAGGGTCCCCCCAGGGGTTTCGTAAACGCCTCTCGATTTCATTCCCACCAGACGGTTTTCTACCAGATCTGCCCGGCCGATAGCATTTTCCCCGGCAATCCTGTTGGCCGTTTCCATTAGTTCAATACTGCCCATGGTTTTCCCATTTAGGGCCACGGGAACACCCTTTTCAAAAGTAATTCTTACCTTCGTGGGCTGATCAGGAGCATCTTCCGGGGAACGGGTCAGTAAAAACATTTCCTCCAGGGGTTCATTGGTCGGGTCCTCCAGAACGCCCCCCTCATAGCTAATGTGCCAAAGGTTACGATCCATGCTGTATGGTTTTTCCACCGTCACAGGGATGGGTATCCCCGCCTTTTCAGCATAGGCGATGGCATCCTTGCGGGAGCGGATATCCCAGATACGCCAGGGCGCTATTATTTTTAGGTGGGGCGCCAGGGCCTTTACCGTCAGTTCAAAGCGCACCTGATCATTACCTTTCCCGGTGGCACCATGTGCCACGGCCTCGGCCCCCTCCTTGAGGGCTGCCTGTACCATGGCGCGGGCAATAATGGGCCTGGCGATCGCCGTCCCGTTGTAATATCTGCCCTCATAAAGCGCACCAGACTGTAACATGGGAAAAGCAAATTGCTCCAAAAATTCCTGCCGCAGATCGGCAATATAGGCTTTACTGGCACCGGTGGCCAGCGCCTTTTCCTCCAGACCATCAAGCTCCCCGCTGCCCTGCCCCACATCCCCGGCAAAGGCAATGACCTCATAGTCGTACTTTTCCTTGAGCCACTTGACAATAATAGAGGTATCTACTCCCCCTGAATAAGCAAGGATCACTTTAGCCATGCATTTTCCATCCTTTCCAATTTTATTATAGATTTTCCCCGATGAGCAGAGCCATTAACCCCTTCTGGGCATGAAGGCGGTTTTCGGCCTGTTCCAGCACGATGGAGCGCTCTCCATCCAGAACTTCGCTGCTGATTTCCTCGCCTCGATAGGCTGGGAGACAGTGCATAATTACGGCACCAGGGGCTGCCATGTCCAATATTCCGCTGTTTACCTGATAAGAACTAAAAACTTCCCGGCGTGCCTGCTTTTCCGCCTCCTGTCCCATGCTGGCCCAAACATCGGTATAAATTACATCAGCATTCTCCACTGCCTGCAAAGGATCGGAAGTAATCAGGAGCCTGCTGCCCGATTCCAAAGTATTGCCACGGGCCTTCTCCTCGATCCGGGCATTGGGCAGGTAGCCCGGCGGAGCCCCAACTGCCACATCCAGGCCCATTTTTGTACAGCCGAGCATCAGGGAATGCGCCACATTGTTGCCATCGCCTAAGTAAGCCAGTTTAATCCCTTTAAGACGGCCAAACCTTTCTTTAATAGTCATCAGGTCGGCCAGTACCTGGCAGGGATGCAAAAGGTCCGTCAGGCCATTAATAACCGGCACAGATGCATGCAGGGCCAGTTCCTCCACCTCCTCATGATCGAAGGTGCGAATCATGATCCCGTCCACATAACGGGAAAGGACCGCCGCGGTATCCTTGATAGGTTCGCCCCTGCCCATCTGCAATTCCTGGCTGCTGAGAAAAAGGGCCATGCCCCCAAGTTGCCACATCCCCACTTCAAAGGAAACCCTCGTCCGTGTAGAAGGTTTCTGAAAGATCATAGCCAGGGTTTTGCCGGCCAGCAGCTGGTGGGTGACACCCTTACTCTGTTTATCTTTTAAGCCAGCGGCCATACCAAGTATCTGGTTCATCTCTTCCGCGGAAAAATCTTGCAAGGTCAAACAATGACGCCCGTACAAATTGTTCAAATGCAACCCCCCCCATTCAAAGAAATATTTGGTGATGACCCAGCGGCAAAAACCCCTGCTATATTAAGCATTTTTGCCGACCCAATCTTGTAAGACCCCCTCAAGGATCCCCAGGGCAGCTACTAGTTCATCCTTCTTTGTATTTAGTGGAGGCAGCAGGCGTAAAACTTCGCCCCCGATGCAATTAATCAAAAGCCCCCGATCCTGGCAATGCATCCGGATTTCTACGGCCTCACTGCCAATTTCCAGGCCCAGCATGAATCCTTTGCCGCGGATCTCCTTGATTAAGCCAGGAAAAATTCCTTGCAGTCTTTCCAGTTCACCCAGCAAAAAGGCGCTATTTTGCCGGACAAGTTCCAGAAAACCTTCATTTAAAAGGGTCCCTACTGCAGCTGTCGCTGCAGCACAGGCCACCGGATTGCCGCCAAACGTTGAGGCATGATCGCCCGGGGAAAACCCCCCAGCAACTTCTTCTGTGCATAGCATCGCCCCTATGGGCAACCCTCCCCCCAGTGCCTTAGCCAGGGTAAAAATGTCAGGAACTACATGGTAATGTTCAAAAGCAAACAATTTTCCCGTGCGCCCCATGCCGCATTGGATCTCGTCAAAAATTAGCAGGAGATTGTGTTCATCACAAAGCCTGCGCAATCCCTGCAGAAATTCCGGCGTGGCAACATGGATCCCCCCTTCACCCTGAACCGGTTCGACCATGATAGCGCATGTATAGGAATTAATCTGGGCACGGAACGAATTTAAATCATTAAAACGGGCATAGCGAAAACCCGGAACCAAAGGTTCGAAACCGCGGTGAAATTTTTCCTGCCCCGTTGCCGTAATAGTAGCCAGGGTACGTCCATGGAAGGAATCCAGGGCCGTAACGATCTCATAGCGTTCCCGCCCAAAGCGTTGCTTTGTGTACTTGCGCGCCAGCTTGATAGCCGCCTCGTTGGCCTCTGCCCCGCTGTTGGCAAAAAAAACTTTCCCGGCCGGCGAATTTTCCACCAGCATCCGGGCCAGCTCTACCTGGGGTTCAGAATAATATAGGTTGGAGGTATGGATAATTTTTTCCATCTGCCTAGAGACTGCCTCAAGGATGGGTGGGTAGCAATGCCCCAGGGCATTAACCGCTATCCCGCCGACAAAATCCAGGTACTCCTTGCCATTTTCATCCCAAACACGGGAACCCTGCCCCCTTACCAGTAGGGGGGTCGCCCCCTTTTGCCGGTTATAGGTATTAATGATATATTTCCGTTCTTCTTCTTGCAGCACTTTTTTCTCTCCTTCCGAAACAGGAATAAAAAATAACCACCTAATGTCGGTAACCTGTCATCTTCATCCCCGGTTCCCTAAGCAGTTTACAAAACCATTGTGCCGATCCCTTCATCCGTAAATATTTCCAGCAAAAGCGAGTGGCTAAGGCGGCCATCGATAATGTGCGTGCGGCGTACATTATTATTAAGCGCCTTGATACAGGCCTCCACTTTGGGGATCATCCCTGCAGATATTTCCCCGGTGGCGATCATTTCCCGGGCTTTTTGGCGGTGCAAAGATGAAATAAGACCGGAGCTATCCCCCTGCCGGGTGGAAATACCTTCCACATCGGTCAGAAGGATTAATTTTTCCGCCCGCAGGGCAGCCGCCAGCTCACCGGCGACATGATCCGCATTGATATTCAACCCCTCCCCCTCCCGGCTGACTCCGATGGAAGAGATAACCGGAATATAATCGTTTCGGCTCAAATTTTGAATCACCTCCGGATTCACCCTGACCAGATCCCCCACATAGCCCAGATCCACAAAACTTTCCTCCCCATCTTTGATGATCCTGGCCGGGGGCATTCTCCTGGCAACCAACAGGTTACTGTCTTTGCCATTTAACCCAACTCCCTTGCCTCCATGCCGGTTCAACAGCTTGACCAGTTCCGTATTAACTTTGCCTACCAGCACCATCTCAGCAAGCTCCATTGTTTCCTGATCGGTAACCCGTAGCCCCGCTACAAATTCAGTTTTCTTCCCAAAACGTTCCGTTATCTCCGTAATTTCCTTTCCCCCACCATGGACAATTATGGGGTTAATACCAATAAACTTTAGCAAGACGATATCCTGGGCAACGGAGTTTTTTAGATCATCGCTAACCATGGCCTGCCCGCCGTACTTGATCACGAAGGTCTTACCGGCAAAGGTACGGATATAGGGCAGAGCCTCGATAAGGACATCGGCCTTGGCTATCAAGGTATCCATATCTTTTTTTAGCATACCAACCACCTCTAACTTCTATAGGAACTATTAATCTTAATATAATCATAGCTGAGGTCGCACCCCCAGGCAGCGAGTTCCTCGTTGCCCATGTGCAGGCGGACTAGAACGTAAATCTCGGTTTTATGCAAAATTTCCCGGGCCCGCTCTTCATCAAAGGCCAGGCCTTTGCCTGCCGCGGCAACCTGCAGATCACCAAGAAAAACATCCACTAGATGGGGTTTAAAATCTACCCCGGAATAACCCATCGCCGTAATGATGCGCCCCCAATTGGCATCCTCACCAAAAAAGGCTGTTTTAACCAGGGGGGAATTCAACACTGCCCGGGCAATTTTTCGCGCTGATGCATAATCACTTGCACCCTTAACGGTTAGATGGATTACTTTGCTGGCCCCTTCACCATCCCTGACCAGATCTATGGCAAGCTGGCGGCAAAGGTGGAGAAGTCCCTGGCGGAATGCTTCTTTCAGGATGTTTTCATCATTTTCCGGGAGCTTTTTTGCCCCGCCGCATGAAAAAAGAAGTGCCATATCATTAGTAGAAGTATCCCCGTCCACGCTGATTACATTAAATGAACGCCTGACCGCCTCACGGAGAGCATCCTGTAGGAAACCCTTTTCCAGTGGCAGATCGGTAAAAAGGAAGGCCAACATGGTAGCCATGTCTGGGCAAATCATCCCCGCTCCCTTCGCCATCCCGGCAATTTTAAAGGAGAGATGCTCTTTCCCCCGGGGACTAACCAGATAGGCCCTTTCCTTGGGAAAGGTATCCGTGGTCATAATGGCACGCGCTGCATCGCCCCCGCCGGATGGGGAAAGGGCAGAGACAGCCTTTTCAATTCCAGGGGCAATTTTTTCCATGGGCAGATACTGCCCGATCACACCAGTGGAGGAAACAAGCACTTCCTCCGGCCTGAGTTTCAAGCAATTTGCCACAATCCTTGCTGTTTCCCGGGCATCCTCAAGTCCCCGATCACCTGTGCAGGCATTGGCATTTCCGCTGTTGACAATAAGGGCCCTGACCGGATCTTTTAGGCGTTTTTCTGTAACTTGCAAGGGAGCCGCCTTGAATGCATTAGTAGTAAAGACACCGGCACAAGGGGCGGGATAGGGTAGATAAACCAACGCCAGATCCTTCCCGCTATTTTTTTTAAGGCCGGAACTTATTCCTGCTGCCTTGACACCTGAAATGGCAGTAATGCCACCTTCGATTTTCTTTAGTTCTATTTCCATCAACTATTTCCACCTTCCTGCCTAAACCTATGGCCTAAGGGGAACACTTTCCAATCCCTGTTCCTCGGGTAATCCGAACATCAGATTCATATTCTGGATAGCCTGCCCGGCCGCCCCTTTGAC
>DUNV01000095.1 GCA_012839215.1 Bacillota bacterium | reverse complement strand
GCCCCGGCAACCTCTTCGCGGGTTACATCGGCTTTAAAATATGGCTCTCCTAGAATTCCACAATCCATAACCATGACATTGGCACCTAAAGCCTTGATTTGATCCCTTAAAAAGGCAACCTCTACACCCTTTGTATCCAGAACAGATACGATAAGTATTGTTTTCACCTTTTACACTCCTTATGGCTTTGGTCTTTTACCCCTCAGAAAAATGCTATCCGTATTGCACCAATTCTTTGAAGGTCTTCACCCCCTGTACTATTTACCCGCCTACACTGTTTGCAATATTTAAACATGCCGGACAATGGGAATAAATAACTGCCAATATTTATGTACTTAAAATGATAATTAATCGCCATAATCACTGCTAAAGCCCTATAATATTACAAAAAGTGCGCCATCCCTTAAAAATCAGAAATTGAGTGTTTTAAAGCTTGTTAGTTTTTCAAAGATTTCTTAGTATCAAACTATCCCATCAAGTGACAACTGTCAATATGCTAAACAGGATGAAAATTTAATATTTGCTGTTAGCCAGATTAGGTAAAGGAGAATTGCGCAAATATAAAAGGTATCCACTTTGTTGAAAGTAGATAACATTGCTTTTACCTTTTTGGTAGTTTATAATCGGGTTAGAAATATATGCCTTATGTCGCAAACAGTGTTTTAGCAGGAATATACAACACCAAAGAAGAATTACCGAGTGGTTAGGAGCAATTAGAACTTTTTAGAAATTTGCCCAAAGTGGGCAAAATTAATCACTATATTTTGGCCCATAATGGCTATTGACACTATCAGAATGTTAGACTAAATTATTATTATAGTTGCGAATTATGCAAATGTTATCAATAATATAGTTCGAGGAGGCAGTGGTTAATGCTAGGGAACTATGAGCTGCTAGATCCTGAGAATTTATGGCAGGAATTACAAAAAGAGCGCAAACGCGTCATCCAATGGCGTATACTCAGTGATGCCGCAGTCATCCTCAATTCGGAGCTGCATTCCGGGAGCCTACCGTTAAAGTTTATAAAATGTGCCAAAAAACTCGTCTCTGCCAATGAGGCCATGTTGGCAATAAAGGAGGAGAAAAGGGAAGGGTTAAAAGTAATAAAACATTATACCTTTAATGATCAGGAAAAACAGGTGGAGGAAACGGGCAAGGAACCCTTTGGTGCTATTAAAGTTATCATGAAAGAAAGAAAAGTGATCAATAGAAATGCCAGTGAATTTACCACACAGGAACTACGTGGTTTCTCCGCTGTTAAAGAAAACCTGCTCGGTGTGCCACTTTATGCCGATGGGGAAGTAATCGGCGCCTTTTTGATGGCCAACAAAT
The DNA here is from genome assembly GCA_012839215.1 of Bacillota bacterium. Taxonomy (GTDB): domain Bacteria; phylum Bacillota; class Dethiobacteria; order DTU022; family UBA8154; genus DUNV01. The sequence continues at coordinate 24,976 of DUNV01000095.1, read as the reverse complement.
GCCAGGGGGGAACCTTTACCCAGGATGACCAGGAACTACTTCTAATTTTGGCATCACAACTCAGCATTGCGCTGGAAAATTCCCGGCTCTATGAAAAAACAGATATAAAACTGCAAACGAAGGTGGATGAACTCGAACAGGCAAACAATACTCTCATTAAACAGCAAACAATTTTAGAAAAATCCATCGAATTACATACCCAGCTCACCAAATTGGTCCTGGAAGGCAGGGGAATTAAAGCAATCTGCAAATCATTGACTGCTTTCATCGGCTGCCCGGTTCAAATAGAAGATCAAAACTTTAATGTCAGGGCTTCCACCATGCCAGACGATATGGCAGGCTTGCATCTTGGCGGCAGGGATCTACTGGACAGCAAAGAACATAGCCGACCGGCAAAAAGGCTTTTCCAGGAAAAGAAACCCATTAAAATTGTTTTAAATCCCGGGGCCACGCAGTATGTCGTGCCAATTATCGCTGGGGGACAAGTTATTGGCATCATTACCATGGTTCTAACCGGTAAACCCCTCCGGCCTCTTTATATGGTAGCCATGGAACAGGGAGCAACGATTGTCGCCCTGGAGATGCTAAAGGAAAAATCCACCGTTGAACAAAGCAGACGTTTAAAGGAAAGCTTTTTTGAACAAATCATTGGTGGTGATTTTGAATCCGAAGAGCAGATCCAACACCGTGCCCTGCAACTAAATCTCGATATAAACGGCAGGTACAAGGTCATAGCAGCTGATCTTGATCCGGGAGAAGATGGCTTTAGCAGGCCGGAATTGTTCCAGGAAATCCGGGAGCGCTTCATAGATTCCTTTCCTGATAGTGTAGTTGTGGCCAAAAACAACCTTTTATTAGTTTTTTGCATTGGGAAAAAGGGTAGTGAGGACAGTAAGGATACAGGATCCACAAGAATGGAAAAATTTTTGGAGGATCTCCTGGGGAAACTGGGGAAGGAAAAAACCTGGTGGATTGCCGTGGGCACGGGTTGTAAGAGGGTATGCGATTGCGGGGCATCCTACCAGGAGGCAGCCACTACTTTGGAAATTATGAAAGCTTTGCACCTCGATAACAAGTTAGTCTCCTATAGCAACCTGGGTATTTTCTCGTTGATCGAGATAAATCCCCGACGCTTTGCCGACTTTACACAAAAAACCTTGGGAAGCCTGATAGAATATGATCAAAAACATAAAACCCAGCTCATCAAAACACTAAATCTATACTTTGAACATAACAGAAATGTGTTAAAGGCATCCCGCAAAGGCTACCTTAACCCCAGCACAATGAAGTACAGGCTGCGCAGGATCCAGGAGATCACAGGCCTGGACCTGAAGGATGCAGATGTGGGCCTGCAACTGCATCTGGCCATAAGGCTTATTAATTATAGGTGCGTCTAACAATTTATTTATTCATTCAGCCATTTATTTATGCTCTGCAGCTAATACTCACCCCGCAGCAGTCTGGCTACCCTTTCCCTGATAGCTGGCATGAGCTGTGCATTTTTGATTGGGGTTTTACCCTGCCAGCTATGCCAGTCCCCTAAAAGGGCACCGTAGATATCCCCGCAGCCGCACTCTATAAAAATTTTGGCCGGGGAGCACTGACCTGCCGCCAACCTTTGCAGATCAGCGAAAAGAGCATCACGCTGCTCCTCACTATGTATATGAAAGATCATCGCCACCCCCGGGATCGTTTTATCCCTGGTACCAATACGGCCACGTAGGCTCTGGGAGGGTGGCAAGGGTAGCCTTTCTTCCTGGTAGGCCTCCAGGAGCGACAAACATTCCTCCTCGCTATCCATAACCACCACCACTTTCCAGCAATTTAAAGGCTCCTCCAGGATAAGGCCCGTCGGTGCGGGCACAAGGCTTAGCTGTTCGTATAATTTTTCCAGGCAGGGAACACAACGGCTATAAATCTTTTTCTTGGTCTCTGCCAGGCGTGGGTGATTTTCAAAACTCATCCAGAAACCCTTGTCAACATCTCTCCTACTCCCAGCATAAAATTCCCGCAAAGTAGTCCCCCCTCACTTTATACTGCCCAACGGATCCGCTATCCGGTGGCATCCTCCATCCTAAAGAATTCCCCTATCCGGGTAACATCATCGAGGATTAGATCCGCCCCTTCAAGAGCGAGTACCTGCCGCGATCCTGTCCCGGTCATCAAGCCAATGGTGGGCATGCCCAGGTCACGCCCGGCAGCAATATCACAGGGCGAATCCCCGATACATAGGCAATTTTCTTTTTCCACCTGCAACTGTTCCAGGCAACGCTCCAGCGGTTCCGGGTGAGGCTTAATCCTGATAGTATCCTTGCGCGTAATTATTGATGGGAAGAGTTCCCGATAATCCAAATTGTTTTCTGCAAAAAGATTCATTTTATTGACATAAAAGGAGGAAGTAACCACGCCCATCCGTGTGCCGGCCTTATGCAGACGAGTAAGCAATTCCGGCACCCCGGGAAAGAGTCTCACTTCCTTGTCATAACGACGATGCCAAATTTCATCAAAGACAGCCGAGCTTTTGCTGTTGAAGTCCGCAATGCTGTCCGCCTTGCCAGCCGTACTATTTTCCCATAGCTCCCAAAAACCCGTGCCACAGCCCATCGCCTCCAGCAGCCAGTCTTTATCAGGCATGTCAAGGTTGAAATGCCGCAAACCCTCGCAGAAAATACTGTAATAAAGCCCAATAGAGTCGATCAGGGTCCCATCCAGATCAAAAATAATGCCCCGTGGGAGTGGCAGCCTTTCCGGCACTTCCAGATCAAACGTCAGGCTATCCCCATCATCCCTGCCCAGAAACTTCTTTAGCTGGACCGGGGCAACAATTTCCGCCGTAGTTTCATAATAATCATTGACCATGGGAAAAACCAGGGCCGCATCCTGGCCTTCTATCTTCAGGGGAAGAATCCTGGCCTCACAAAAGCCATCATCTTTGGAGGGGGGAATGACCCTCGTTCCCCGGGCGCAGGCCAGTTGGCGGATAAAATCGGCATCCCCTGGGCCGATTTCCACATTCAACGTGCCGGGGAAAAGAGAAAAACCGCAGATCTGGCGGCATTGCCCGCTAACCCAATCGATCGATAAAAATCCCCCTGCCTCACCCCTCCCGCTTTGAATTGTTCCGGTTATTTTCTTGATTTCAGCTGCCATCTTATGCTCCTTTTAAAACGGTATTGTACCTTAGTGATAGTATTAGACAAGGTTGATGCCTTTTAGCATGGCGTTCACTTTTTCCATAACTTCTGCCGGTACCACCACTTTTTCAAAAAGATCTTTTTCACCAAGGGGAGCAGTGGCATCCATTCCCCATTTGGAAGTAATCACATCCCTGGTGGAAGGATCGAGAGGATATCCCTGCTGGTCGCGCAATAGAAGCAGATCCCTGTGTGGCTGGAAACGGGTGGAAACTGCCCAACTAACATCATCCCAGCTAGCCAGATCCACATCCGTATCCACGACGATTGCCCCTTTGATAAGAGGGTTTGTTTTTAGCACATATTCCATGATCTCCTTGGGTTGGCCCTCCGCTGTCTTTTTGATTTGCAGTAGGGCACACATGCCCATAACAGAGCAAAGGCGAAAAGCTGTCAGGTAGGGTATTTTCTTCTCTAGATCCTGCCCTACCGTGCTTTCCCAGGTCAGATTTAATAACAGATTATTTTCCCTGTTAAAGGGCATGAGAGCATGATAAAGGGGATCGCGCCGGTGCATCACCGTGTGGATCTGGGCCACAGGGTTCTGGTATGTCAGATAGTAACCGGAAGACTCCCCAAAGGGGCCCTCTTCCTCCCGGATCCCCGGCTGAATTTGGCCAAGGAGAACAAACTCGGCCCGGGCGGGAACCTGCAGACCGGCCTCCCCGCAGGCAAAAAGTTCCACCGGCTCCCCCTTGATACTACCGGCTACGGCAAATTTATCCTGCCCATCTTTCATGTAGACAATCGAAGAAAGAAAGAGGGCCGGATCGACACCGGAAACAATGGCAATATCCAGCGGTTTGCCCATAGCTTCCGCTTTATCCAAAAAAGTCCTGATGGGCGGATTATAGATGTAAATACCGACCTTGTTGCCACCTTTTAGCAGGATGCGGTGAATGCCCATGCCCCTATGGCCGTTTTCTGGATCGGCAGAAACGAGCAGCGCAGAGGTCATGTAGGGACCGATATCCCGGGCGTGGTGGGTCAAAACGGGCAAGATCCCGGCCAGATTAATTTCCTGCCCCTTTTGGTGTTGATGAACAACTTCTTCGACAGGGCTTTCCTTAACCAAAAGGGGATCGATCGTTTTGCCAGAGCGGGAATTAAACTCTGATAGAAGTTCGCCGGTTTCCACCCCCATAGCCAGGGCAATCCTGTCATAACTGCCAAGGAGATTACCCACCACAGGGCAAGAAAAACCGGTCACATTGGAAAAATATACTGCATTGGGAGACCTTTGATCAAGGTAACGCAGGGCCGCCCCAACTTCGAAGCGCGGGGAAAGAGGCTGGTCCACATCTAGTAACTGACGATGTTTCCGCAAATAGTTTACATAATCTCGTAGATCTTTAAATCCCATGCCAAAACCTCCCTAAGGGGGGAATTAATGGAAACCTTATACCATGTTTCTATTTGTTCCAGGAAACTTTGTCCACTTGTTGTTGCCATTCTGGGTAGGCAAGGCGCATAAACTGCCCTTTTTGCCTTCCCACATTTCTATCCCTCATCTTCCCAGCCTCTTTTCTATTGCCTGCCTTACCTTCGCCCGAAGTATTCACCCCTCCTTCGTTGCCCTGGCTCTTCCAAGGGACGGGGGGAGACCTTTATTTTTCGCGGGGATGATTTATCTCCGCTCACCGTTTCTTCCTACTGGGCCTTCGCTGGGCAAAAACCTGGGGGCGGATCCCTCTTCTCTCCAGCCACTGCCCCGTTTCCCCTGTAATAATCAGGGATCTATCCCGCAGTTGGTATACATTTTCCGCCCCCAACATGAGCATAACCTGGCGAAGTTGTTTTTCCAGTGTTTTTAGGTACTCTACGATGGCTGCCTCACCGCCCCGGTAAAAATGGCGGACCAGGGGGCCTGCAATCCCGGCCATATTGGCACCCAGGCTCAGCACCCGGGCAATGTCCAATCCGCTGCGAATCCCCCCACCGGCCACAATATCTATCCTTGCGGGGTTTTTTACGGCTAATCTAGTGGCCTCCAAAACCTCGATCAGAGAGACGGCAGTGGGAAGGCCCCATGAGAAAAAAAGTTCAGCACCGCTATCGCCGTCGCCATCCCCAGAATTAAAACCTTTTCTTTTTCTTTCTTCCTCAATGCGGATAAAATTTGTACCGCCTCTGCCCTCAATGTCCAGGGCGGCAATCCCCGTTTCCAGCAGGCGCCGGGCCTCCTCCCGGGCCATCCCGAAACCCACCTCCTTGACAATGACGGGCACAGGGGAAACCCTGGCAACATGGCGGATGTTTTCCCAAAGACCCCTGAAACTAGCATCCCCCTCCCCAGCGGGCATCGTTGCCTCCTGGGGAACATTGAGGTGGAGCTGCAGCGCGTCGGCCCGGATCATTTCTACCGCACGTAAAACCTTTTCGGGGGGTGTACCGGCAGAAAGATTGGCCATCAGAAAACCCTCTGGGTTTACCTCCCTAGCAACCTGGTAGGTAAAACAAAGGTCCTCCGAATCAAGCGCTGCAGCCTGCGATCCAACAGCCATAGGTATACCCATCTGCCGCGCCGCCCCAGCCAGGGCTCGGTTAACCTGCTGCCCCCCATCCATGCCCCCCGTGATGGCATTGATCAACAGGGGTAAAGGGAACCTGTGCCCCAAAAATGATGTTTCCGTGCTAATATCCCCTGAATTTATTTCAGGAAGACAATTATGAACAAAATGAAGATCATCAAGCCCGCTCTTGCCCGGACCATCGCCCAAAGATTGGGCAAGCCTGAGATGATCCAACTTGCGCTGACCCCTCACTTCACACAACCCCCTTTTGCAACACGGGGACGGTTCTCCTGTTGCACTCCCCCCTGCAACACGGGTGCAACACGGGGACGGTTCTTTTGTTGCATTCCCATGCCTTGGTAAGGCAGGAGGATAATTCTTCCGCTGAACTTCAGTTCCACCCATAGGTTAAGCCCCATCACATGATAACTAACAATGGGCAAAACAGGTGAAAGCACAATATACATTATTAACCAATTAGACTGATAATCAGACATGTTATTGCCACCATAAAAATTGAAACTATAATGCAACAGGAGAACCGTCCCCATGTTGCACTACCTAGGGGCAAAATGTAAAATCAGCTTTTCCAGGACTTTGCGGCAATTGTTCTCCACAACCTCTATGCCTTCGGCGGGTATATTGTCCACATGGATACCAGTCGTTAGAACTACATTTCTTTGCAGGGCGGAGGCAATCCCGGCGGCCATTGTCCTGGCCAGCATATCCTCCTTGTGACCGACAAAGGTGAAAATAGATGTTGAGGAACTGACCTCGCTGGCATCGGCCAGGCTGGGGCGCGGGATGCTGACAGCCACAGCCCCAACATGGGGCAACTCGCCGCCCTCGACAATGGCAACGAGATCGTCACCAACCAGGCGAGCCGAAATTTCCACCTGGTAGGGCTCGCTGCCCTCCACAAAAGATATCATCTTTTCTTTCATATCATCCAAACCTTCAAATATATTTAGAGGCTTTTTAATATTTTCTTATTATCAAATTATCCCATCACATGGCAACTGTCAATAAGCTAAACTGGGGGAAACTCGGCCGCCAGCTATTCACCAATTTAGGCAAGTGCAACATGGGGACGGTTCTCCTGTTGCATTTTTGGTAATAACAAAACGGTGGGGGCATGAAGCACAGGGGCATAAAGCGCTGAGGCATAAAGGATGATTGCAAGGGGGATAACAGGGGTGAGAGCGGGAAATCCTGCCTACCGACTATGTTTTGCCCTGGATATTAGACTTGTTGGAATCCCTATGATCCTTGCTGCCTGCCTTTGGGTAATTCCTTCAATCCCTATAATCTTCAATAACAATTCATCCCTTTGTTTTTTAGGCAGCCCCTTTATCCCGGTAATTTCGAGCGGGGAGATGATCTTTTTCATTTCATCCCTGGCCTGTTCATCAGTCAGGCGTTTCCTATCGGTATCCTCTAGGCAAATATCCCTGTTGCTTGCTTCGTTGAATTCCCTAAAATGTTCCTGGGCCTGTGACTTATTATCTTTGTTAAAAAGGCTGAGTATAAAGCTGCTGTCCAATAGTCCCGGCGGAAAAATATCCTTCCCATAATACCCCAGGCAACTGCTCCATTTCCAATCGCCGGGATTTTTTACGATTTGCGCCTTAACCGGGTTTTGATGAATGTAGCGAATAACAGTCAGCAAGTATGGATCATGTTCAACAGGTTCACTTTTATAACGGCCTTGAAATAAATGACCCACGGTATTATATTTTTTGTTATAATACGACACAAAACTTACGCCGATGCGTTTCATTATGCTTGCCAATTCTTCAGTGCCTTCCTGCAAAAGCAGGTGTATATGGTTATCCATCAGGCACCAGCCCAGCACGCGGTAGGCATCCCTGATTTTAAATCTTTTCAAAGTTTCAAGATAGCGGATGCGGTCGCCGTCTTCATGGAAAATATCCTGCTTGTTAGTACCCCTTTGGACAATATGGTAAATTCCGCTTTCACTTTTTTCCCTGGCTCCGCGTGGCATAGTATCTACTCTCCCTCCTGAAATTTAACAGCATCCCGATAGGGAAAGTATACCATAAAAAAGTAGAGTGCAACAAGAGAACCGTCCCCGTGTTGCACCCGTGTTGCACGTGATGCACGCTATGGTAATTCTATTCCTTCCCTGGCAAGTATGTAGGCATTGGCCGCTAAATAAAGATCATTCGTAGCAAGCTGGCAATTTAGTCCGGCTTCTTCCATGGCCAGCACCTTTTGCTCCATTTCCACCCCGGAAATAAAACCTACCTTATATTTTATTTCCGCCTGCTTCAAACTTTCTCGAGCATTCACCAAGGCAAGTTTGGCATTTTTCAAAGCTTTTTCAGCCACAAATAAAGCATCCCGCCTGTTTTCGTAATTTGCCTTTAGCTGCTCAATAGTATCCTGCAAATTAACTTCAGCTTCCATTACTGAAAGTTCTGCTAGGCGATATTTTGTTTTATCATCTTTGCTTGTATCCTCAAAATCCTCTCTTTCCTTGCCAAGATCGCTTTTTGCACGTAAATAAGTAACACTTTTCATCAGATCCGGCTCGCCCAGTTTATCCAAATCAATTGCAGGTATGCTAGGTTCAACAGGCTGCAAAGTAAAGGCAAAGTCTACTGGAAATCCCAATAAACTTAAAAAACTCCTCTCCAAGCTATCCTTAGCCGCCCGCAGGGACCTAAGGCCTTCCTTCCCCTTTTCCACTGCAATCTCTGATTCGGAAAACTTAAGGACCGTTTCCATCCCCACAGCTAACATGCGTTGTTCGCGCTGATGCATTTTTTGTAAAAATGACAGCTTTTTCTCAAGGTGATTTTCCTGCTCACTCATGGTAAGGAGGGAAAGGTAAATTTTTTCCACATTGTAGTTGATCACCTTTGGCTGCGTTTTTAGGGCATCACTAAGAGCATTTACATTTGCAACAACAGGATCGAGCTGAGGTTTGGCCATATCCTCAATTTCCTTGATCTGATAATAATGGGGTATCATTATAGAAAATGCCGGGCGCAAATCATCAATAACCTGCTGGTGCTTCCCAATTTCCTCATTGGCCGCATCGATCTTTTTTTGCAATTCATCCCTTCCCTGATCCCCCTCTTCCAGCTCATCCTGCACCTCTGTCCATCTGCCGATCTCCTCATTTAGAAACTTAATTTTTTCCGATCTATCGTCAACAATCGCTTCTATTTCATCGATCCGTTTTTTTAACGTCCGGCTGTCGGAAACCCCCACCGCACCCAATCTAAACTCCTTGCGGATCACATCCAACATTTTTCCTGCCTTTTCCTGCCCAAGCTCCAGAAACAGGTAGCCTGTTCCCTGCGTTAAAGCCAGTTCCCTTGCCTGTTCAAGACTAATCGCCATGGGTTTTGCCTGGGCTGCAAGGGCCACTCCGGGCAGTAACAACAAAACACCTAGAACAATGAATAAAAATTTGCTCCTTTTCCAATTTCCCATCATCCCCATTACCCCCTTCGGAAAATAAGTCCAAAATGAAACAGGAGTGCAACAAAAGAACCGTCCCCGTGTTGCACAAAATGAAACAGGAGTGCAACAAGAGAACCGTCCCCGTGTTGCACCCGTATTTGGTTCACTTGGCGAGGCCGTGCAGGAGGATGTCGATGGCATCCCGGGAGAGCTGCTTAAAATCCGGCCCCTTTTCTTGGTCGGGATTAGAAAATACAATCTTGCCGTTGACCAGGTATAGTGTTCCAAAGATTACCAGCAGGGCTGCCTTGATGTTGATCGGGCGGATCTCGCCACGCCGGGCAAGATCCTTCAGCATCCCGGACATAAACGCAAAGCGCTCCCTCTCCTTTCGCAGTAAGGCCGTATGGATGTCATCGTCGATCATGGGGTGATCGGCCATGAGGACCAGCGCCATCTCCCGGTGCTGCTCCATAAACTGTATCGTAACATCAAAAAGTTTCTTCAGCCCATCAGGAAAATTCTTAATCTGGCAAAGTTCTTTTTCTAAATAATCTCCATACTGTTGATGGGCATAAAAGATCATCTCCAGGAAAAGTTCCTTTTTACTGGAAAAATATTCATAGACAGTACCCTTGCCCACCTCGGCCTCCTCGGCAATCTCGCCTACCCTGGCCTTGTGAAAACCCTTCCGGGAAAAAACGGCCGTCGCTGCCTCAATAATGCGCAGGCGTTTATCACCAAAAGCTTTTTTATCCTCTGACATATTTTCAGATCACCTCCATGCCACCCCTTGCCGCCTCGTAAGGGTAAACTAACTAGATGATGAGCGCCCTCTTGACTTACGAGCAATCCTGCCGCAGTCTTGCCAACCGCCTTTTTAGGATGGAGCCCCGGCCTGACTGCGGCGTGCCCTTCTCCGCCCCCGGCCCACATGGCGCAGGTCATCAAAAAGAGAGTAAATTACCGGGACAAAAAGCAGGGTCAGAAAGGTGGAGGTCGTCAGCCCCCCCACAACGGCAACAGACATGGAGGCCTGCATCTCTGCACCCTCGCCCCGCCCAAATGCCAGAGGCACCATGGCTAAAATCGTCGTCAAAGCAGTCATGAGAATTGGCCTGAGCCTGGTAGGGCCAGCCATAAGTATTGCCTCATCCCGCTCCATACCCCGCTGCCGCAACTGGTTGATATAATCCACCAGTATAATACCGTTATTGACGACAATACCGGCCAGCATGATCACACCGATAAAGGTCACCACGTTAAAGGTGACGCCCGTGAGAAAAAGGGCCACAAGAACGCCTATAACCGTCACCGGCAAGGAAAACATAATGACAAAGGGGTGCAACAGCGATTCAAACTGTGCCGCCATGATCATATAAACCAGGGCAATGGCCATCAACAGCGCCAGGAGGAGATCGCCAAAGGCATCGCTCATCAGTTCAAACTCCCCGCCAAACTCCAGCGTATAACCAGGCGGTAAAATAAGCTTTTCGGCAATGATCGCCTCTGCATCCCCGATCACTGTAGCCAGATCCCTCGTGCCATCCAGCTGGGCATTGATGGATACCACCCGCACCTGGTTGCTGCGTGAAATGGTGCTGGGTGCCTGCTGCTCCTCAATCTCCGCCACTTCCCCTAAGGGCACCATAAAGCCTAGGGGCGAAGATAGCTGCAAGCCGGCAATCTCTGTTACTTCCCTGCGGCCATCATCGCTCAGGCGCACCCGCACATCGATCTCCTCACTGCCGGTCCGGTAGCGGGTGGCCACCTGCCCTTCGATAGAGGTCCGCACTTCAGAAGCAATCTGGGCCGCGCTAAGACCATAAATAGCAGCCCTTTCCCTATTAACCAGCAAATGGATCTCTGCCTGCCCCTCCTCCAAACTGGTCGTTACCTCTCTGGTGCCAGGCACACTGCGTACCAGCTCCGCTGCCCGGGCGGAAAGTTCACCAAGTCTTTCAAAGTCGTCCCCTTTGAGGTTTAGTTCCAGGGGGGTGGTCAGCCCCAACATGCTGAAACCCATGTCAGCAGCAGTAACCTGAATCTCCGCACCAGGTATACTCGCCACCTGATTCCGCACACCCTCAACTATTTCCTGGACAGAAAGCGTTCTTTCTTTAACTGGGGTCAATGTCACATAAATACTGCCCATATTTGATCCCCCGCCCATGCCCATTCCTCCAGATCCACTGCTGCCGACACTGGAAAAAACCAGTTCAATGTCCTTTTCAAAGACCTGAAAAGATTCTTCGACCTGGCGGATTACCTTATCAGTTTCTTCCAGGCATGAACCACGGGGAAGTTCCACACTAACGCTAATCATGCCCTGATCCATGGCCGGTATAAACTCTGCACCGAGGCCCGGCACGAGCAAAAGACTGCTCAACAGAAGGACAACAATGATTCCCACTGTTGCCATCCTCCGCCTTAGGCACCAGGCCAGTATTTTCCGATAAAATTCATCAAGCGCACCAAACCATTTTCCTGTGCTGCGAAAAATCCTCTGTGCCAGACCTCCGCCCTTGCCACCAGCGCCGTTAACATCGCCAGCGCTATTGCTATCGATCCACCCAACCTTCAACAAACGCGAGGAAAGCATGGGTATGAGCGTCAGGGCCACGAGCAGGGATGAAAAAAGTGAAAAGGAAACGGTAAGGGCCAGATCGGTAAATATTTCCGAAGCTATCCCCTTTAAAAAAACAATGGGGAAGAAAACAGCAACTGTCGTTAGAACAGAGGCAGTAATGGCATTAGCCACCTCGGCTGTGCCTGTTTTGGCCGCTTCGATCTGGTCCAACCCTCTCTCACGAAACCTGAAAATATTTTCCAAAACAACGATAGAACTGTCCACCATCATGCCGATGCCCAAGGCCAATCCCCCCAGGGTCATCATATTGAGGGTTAGTTTACCAAAATAGATGAGGATGAAAGTCGTAATTACTGAAATAGGCATGGACAGTGCAATGATAAAGGTGCTGCGCAGGTTCCTCAGGAAGATAAAGAGTACCAGCATGGCCAGCAAGGCACCGTAAAAAAGGTTTTGGTAGACATTTTGAATGACAAACTCAATAAATTCCGCCTGATCCATGACTGTACTGGTAGCAATATCCGCGGGAAGTTGGGTTTCCTCAAGTTCCTGTAAAACCTGCCGGGCATTGCGCACAACAGAAACGGTGTTGGAACCCGATTGTTTCTGCACGGTCAGCAAAATACCCGCCTTATCCCCGCTTCTGTTGAGGGCTGTTGTATCCTTATGGCCATCTTCGATGTGGGCCACATCGTCAAGCCTGAGCAAAGCCCCTTGGGAGGTCATAAGGCTGGTGGCGGCAATCTCCTCCACCGCGGAATATTCTCCGATAACCCGCAAAGCCATTTCCTGGCTGCCCCTCGTCGCCAGCCCAGCAGAAAGGTTCATATTTTGTGCCTGCAGTGCCTGCACCACATTCGTAATACTTAGCCCAAAGGCGTTGAGTTTTTCCGGTTCAATGATAACCTGCACTTCCCTGGTCAGACCGCCGATCACTTGCACCTGGGCAACCCCGTCCTGGCGTTCCAGGCGGGGTTTAATAATATCTTCGGTAATGCTTTTCAACTCGGCCAGGGGGCGATCGCCGCTCACAGCAAGGAGGAGTACCGGCATCATGTTAATATCCATCTGCATAACCATGGGGTCACCCGCATCCTTGGGCAGATAACCTCCAACCATATCGATCTTTTCCCGCATCTCCAATGAGGCAAAGTCCATATCCGTGCCCATTTCAAATTCTGCAACAACGACAGAATCGCCCAGGGAAGACATGGAATGAATATTTTTGATATTGCTTACGGTACCCAGCACTTCCTCCAGGGGCTTGCTGATGAGTGTCTCCACTTCCTGGGGAGCAGATCCGGTATAACTAGTCAGGACAATAGCTATGGGAAAGTTCATTTCCGGGAGCAAGTCCACATAGAGACCACTGAGGGAAACAAAACCAACCATGAGGATCACCAGAACGACCATCGTGATCGCCACAGGCCGGTTAACCGAAAAATTTGCCAGTTTCATCGGTCAACCCCTCCCCCGATAATCGCCACCAGGCTCCCCTCTTCCAGATAATGTTGGCCACTGATCACCACCGGCTCGCCGGGGCTAATCCCCTCCCGCACACTGACCAGCGTCCCGTTTTCCAGCCCCAGGGTTACCGGGCAACAACGGGCGTGACCCCGGCCGTCGCCGCTGTCTGCGCCCTCCCCGCCGGTTACATCTACGACATAAACCAACTGGCGCCCCTGCTTCGTCAGCACGGCCTCCACCGGTATCACAAGTACATCCCTTTCCTCAGCAATAACCAGCTCGACAACAGCTGTCATCCCGGCCTTCAGGCGCCCGCTCTCATTGGGCAGGGCCACCTTCATACGGAAAGTTTTGGTGCGTGGATCAGCCACCGGGCTGATCGAAATAACTTCCCCTGCAAAGGGTTCGGGGTCCGCTGCGGCAACAAGGACACTAACCTTTTGCCCCTCGGATACCCTCCCCACATCCTTTTCCGTCAACTCTACATGTACTTCCATCGTTCCCAGCTCGTTGATGGTCACCACCGGCATACCGGGAGAAATCATCTCTCCGGGGTTTATTGTAACCCCACTGATGGTTCCGCCAATAGGAGCAGTAAGCAGAGTGTCATCGAGCTGTGTGGCAATAAGTTGCAAAGTAGCCTGGGCCTGGGCCATCTGGGCCTCCGCCAGCCGGTACCCCGTTTCGGCCTGTTCAAATTCCTTTAGGGAAACAATATCCTCTTCATAAAGAATCTTTGTATCTTCCAGGGCTCTTGCCGCAGCATCCAGTTGGACCCGGGCCGCCAAAAGGCCCGCTTCGGCCTGGGCTGCCTGCGCAGAAAGCTCAGCAGAATCCAGCCTGATCAGCAAGGCCCCCGCATTTACCTTGTCACCGTCTTTTACCTTTACTTCGCTGACCTTTCCACCCATTTTATGTACAACACCAACCACCCTCTTTGGCTGCAAAACGCCCGTAAAATTGCCGATAACCTCCACATTGCCAAAGCAGGCCTCCCGAACCTCCACCGGCACGGCAGCCACATCAAGCCCCTGCGCAGCTTTTTCCTCTCTGCTGCACCCTCCGCCCATTAACAACAGCGAGGCAACGATTGCCCAAATCAACAGAACCCCCCATGCTCCCTTTATTCTCAACCTTTTCCCCCTCCCCTTAGGTCCATGCCCGCTTGGGCGGCCTCTCAACCGAATGGCCGACCGACCGGCCAGCCAGTCAGGCAGACAAAAAAATTATACCTTCATTTCCCTAATCCTGTCAAGGGAAATAATAACAAGGTCCATAAGGTCCATAAAGTGGAAAAAGACGCAAATTATGCGCCTTTTTCCACTCTACTTCTTGCCTTGTTGCATCTCTTAATTCGTTTCCTATTTCGTCTTTTGTTTCCAACCTTGATTCTTGCTTTACTCCGTCTTCTGCTACAAATCCTGCGTCTTCTTTTTTGTCTCCTGCTTCGTTTTGTTCTGCATCCCTTGTTTCTAATATGCTACTATGTTTGCTGCAATATTTTCTGTTTTCCCTTTTTCATCTACTCCTGCATCTGCTACAAATGTTTCTAGCTATACTGGCACGTCAAAAGCTGTTTCCTTTAGTCCATCCTCTATTGCAAATTTTATTTCATCCGCAACTTGTTTTGCAACAACCATTTTTAGGCTAGTTACTGTGCCCCTTGCAGTGTTTTCTGCTTTGTTCTTTTCATCATCTTTTGCTGTAAACTGCTGTAAACTATTTTATAGGTAAACCTATCATTCTGGCAATTTAAATTTTGTTTATCACTTAATCAGGATTTATTTATTTCTCAAATCCTGGAACCGCTTGGCCTTTACTTCGTATCTCGTCAGGCTGCCATATGGATGGAACTCAATCTTGTAAGCCAGGTTAGTCTTCAGCCGAAGTTCAGGCACCAGTTTTTTGAGGACTTCATCTTCAGTGGCCTTGGTTTCAGGCAACAATTCGACCTTGAGAGTGATAACGTCGATGTCGCCTTTTTTGGTCACGATCAGTTCATACTCGTCTCCCAGTTCCGGCATGGCACGAACCACTTCTTCAACCGCCACCGGGCTGAAAAGCACGCCCTTAACTTTGGTGATATGGTCCACGCGGCCCTGGATACCGCCCTTAAGAACCCGGTAGGTGCGCCCGCACGAGCAAGGCTCGCCCCACATGGCTACGTCTTTAGAGTCGAATCTGATAGCCGGCTGGGCAGTACGGTCAAAAGCGGTAATAACAATTCTGCCCGGCTTGTTGGGTTCGTCAATAGGCTCATTGGTTTCGATATCGATCAGTTCCAGGAGGAAGAAAGCTTCGTTGACGTGCAGGCCTTCCGGCTGCTCTGTACATTCAAAGGACCAGCCGCCAATTTCCGTCGCTCCGGCATGGTCATAGACCTTGGCATCCCAAGCGTCCTGCAGACGTTTTTTGGTTGCGGGAACCCCAGCCCCGGGTTCTCCGGCGCAGAGTATTCTTTTGATGGTCATTTCCCTGGGCTCCATACCCAGACGTTTGCGAGCTGCGTCTGCCATGCCCAAAACATAGGTAGGTGTGGCCATCATGGCCGTGGCACGCAGATCCCTAATTTTTAACAATCTTTCTTCTGTATTAAGTATGCCACCGGGAACGACTTCACAGCCAACCTTTTCTGCTGCATAGTGTCCGTTCCAGAAAGCGGTGAAAACGTTATAGCCAAAGGGGATAAAAACACGGTCAGTTTTGCGGAAACCCTGAGCATAAAGAACATAGGACCACATTTCGCTCTGCCATTCCCAGTCTTGCCAGGTATCAGGCTGGAAAACCGGTTGACCGGTAGTACCGCTCGTCTGCCTGTATTCAGTTACTTCTTCCAGGGGAACGCAAAGGCTATCCCCGTAGGGCCAGGGTTCTTTGGCCTGGGCAGTTCTGTAGGTTTCTTTTTCCAGCATAGGCACCTTGGTAATATCTTCCCAGGTTTTCAAATCTTCGGGCTTAAAGCCGGCATCATCATACATTTTCCGGTACATTTTAGAATTATTATAACCCCACTCAACGACACGCTTAAACTTTTTAAATTGCAGTGCTTTCATCTTTTCACGGGGGAGAGTTTCCAAAATAGGGTTCCAATACATATTAACATCCATGATAAGTTCTCCCTTCTTTTGCAATCATTTCCGCTGCCTTTAAGAAACATTTTCCATAGGTTTCATCGTTGGCTTACAAAAACTCTACAACGTCGCAAATGTTCAGTTCCAACATTTTGAGACTGGCCAGGATTCTTACGCAATTTCTGTCCACACATTGCATCCCGCCGGAAATCTCTTTCAAGTGTTCAATTTTACCTTTTACATCCCGAATGATTGCATCCATTTCCTTTACATCCACCTGTAGGTTTGCCATCTTCAACCCCCCTCTCTTTTCCAAAAATTCAAGGAGATTTCCTGATTAAAGGCACATAACTAAAGGCTCATATAGATTATCTATGTATTTTTTTTATTCCGTATGAATTATAATGCAATTTTGATGCCAAGTCTTTGCAAATCTTCAACAGGCCTTGGCAGACCTTGGTTTTGATTGAAATTAGCAAAAGCTGCGGGATTTTTGCGGATTTAATAAATTCAAGCAGTTACCAATTATTTCGTCATTATTGACCTATTTCCCTGCCTGTGGTGGTCAAAACTGACCTTCGGACCCCAAAAGTGGGTGGAGTAATAGATGTTTCGCCTTGCCGGGTAAGGAACCATGCAGCCACTACCCCCGTTCCCCGGACATTTTTCTGAGGCGGCGGGTAAGACTGGAGAGGCTAATGCCAAGGATTTTGGCAGCTTCCTCCTGGGTGTCACAGCTTTCTACCGTCTTTTTCACCAGGGCCATTTCGAATTCGCTAACTATTTCTTTGAGGCTGCTTTCATTTTCTTTGGCGGTAAATTGCTCGACTATTGCCTTCAGATTACCGAAATTGCTGCTTTCTTTCACGGCAAACTGGTTGGCTGCTTCCTTTAGATGGCCAAAGCGATAGGGGCCCGCCAGATGTGCGGTAGTAATGATACGCTGGGGAACGGTAACAAAGAGCCTTTCGATAAGGTTGTACAACTCCCTGACATTACCCGGCCAGGGATACTGGATAAAATGCTTGACAAGATCCGGGCTCAGTTCCTTTTTCATCATGTATTGTTTCTGAAGTTTGCGGCTGAAATGCAATACAAGGGCGGGGATATCATCCCTTCTTTCCCTAAGCGGAGGAACCTCGATGGGAACAACATTGAGGCGATAAAAGAGATCTTCCCTGAAACACCCTTCCCTTACCATTTGCTGTAAATTTTTATTAGTGGCAGCAATAATACGGATATCGATGGTCTTGGGCCTGGCGCCCCCCACCCTGAATAGCTCTTTGTCCTGCAGAACTCCCAACAATTTAGCCTGGGCCTCCAGGGAAAGTTCGGCAATCTCATCCAGGAAAAGAGTCCCCCCGTTCGCCAGCTCAAAATACCCGGCCTTGCCACTTTTTAAGGCACCTGTAAAGGATCCGGGTTCATAGCCAAACAGCTCGGATTCGAGCAAGCTCTGAGTAAATGAGGCACAATTGACCTTGATGAAGGAACCTTTTTCCGACCGGGAGCTGCAACTATGGGCCAACCGGGCGACAAGTTCCTTGCCCACACCAGTTTCGCCGTAGATAATAATTGTCGAATCCACTTTCCCAACCTGTCTGGTCATCTCTACAACGGCGCCCATTTCCCTGCTTTTGACGACAATCTCATGTTCACCACTGCCGATCAGCTTATAGGGATAACTGCGTTCCTCAGCCCAGGAAACAGTACCCTGAAGATCCTTTGCCGCTGCCTCCGCCGCAGTCTTCATATCCGCCGCTGCCAACCCCTGTTGTTGGTAAAATTTCAAGTTGCGAATATTGCAAACAACACGGTCAAGCTTGCCGGAGGGATCGATGACGGGAAGGGCAGTGTTGACCTGATCTATTCCCGCCACAGTCCTCACCCGACAAGTTACACTTTTTTCTTTTTCCAGTGCTCCCAGAGTAGCCGATTGGCTAATCAGCCTATCATCAAGCAAATCACGAATATTCCGATTCAGATGAGTTTCCACAGTTATTCCGGAAATGTTTTTTATCGATGGGGTAACATAAAGTATTTTTCCTTTAGAATCAGAAATCAATAGTGCATCGCTAGAATATTCCAATAGGGTTTTCATGTCCGCAATGCTATTTCTTTTCAAGGAAAATCCCCCTTTTCCTTATGCGGGATGAACTATTGATGGTTTCTACATAGTAATTCTAACACAAATAAAAACTTTGTGAAAGATTCTTAAGGAATTATAACGATATTTGTTGTTACACGTCTTTCCCTGCCATCAGAAGGCCGATTAAGAATTTTTCCATCATAATAAAAAGTGCTGGAGCCGCCGCCATCCAAATTATAGGCATCCCGGACATTAAACTCCTGCAGTTTGCTTTGGGCCTCCTCCAAAGTTACACCCATGCTCCAACCTTCCCTGCGCCCATCGATAACCACAAAAAGGAGATCGTCGTTTTTAAAATGGCCGATAAGCGTACGGGGATGCCTGGTGTTGGCCCATGCAGCCGGAATGGGCTGTTTTTTGCCACCCTTTAGGAGCGTGGGCAAAAAGCTGGAACCATGCAGCACATCAAGCGCTGCAAGCTGTTCCTCCGTCTCTATCTGCCCGCCGACGAGCTGCCCATTGCGATTAAAGCCTACAAAACTGAGGTCCTTATCATAAGTATAAAAGGTGAGCACTTCGCCATCAATAACCGTAATCCCGATGGGCAGCAACCCCCCATCATGCGCATAAAACCCCCCGGCATTCACGGCCAGAACGGCCCCCGTCCGCTTGGCCGCGGCACTGGTCGTTTCCCCGGGGCTGCCCACCTTATCCCCGGCCAGAACCATGCGCAGCGCAGCAGTATTATGCAGCCGCACCTTGGCCATGTAACCCCTGTAGCCGGCCTCCTCCAGGGAATAAACCTTGATAACCGCATTCTCGCCAAAAGTCTGCCCGATGGGATCCCCCAGCATATTGGCGAGGAGATACTCAAGCATATCGGTAGAGATAGTCTTCTGCTGGGCCGAAGTTTCTACCAGATCCTGCAGATGGGAATGCTGCTCTTCATAAGCAAGAAGCTCCGCATGTGCCTCCTGGCGCAACAACCCGGCTAGTTGCCCGCTTGCTCCTGCTGTCTGCACAGCTTCCTGGGTGGATTCCCGCAGGGACAACATCCCGGCCTCCATCCCAGCCCTGGCGGCCCCCTCCTGTACTATATTGCCGCCCTCCAGGGCCCGGGCCTGCAATTCCGGGGAAAAAGTCTGCAGCTGGGCACAGGCAACTCCCAGTCCCACAAGAGGTGCCAACAGGAAAATAAAGAATATGTAAATCCTAGAACGCACGGGTGGCATCCTCCAATCTACGCAGTTGATCCCTGAGGGCGGCCAGCTGCTTGTCCAGTTCTCCCATGCGCTCCTGCAAACCCTGGCGTGTGCTATCCGTTCCTGTGATGGATTCCCCGGCGAGCTCCAGTTCCTCCTGAATAATGCCCAGTTCCCCCTTAAGTTGCTGCATATCATCCCGGAGCAGCTGCATGGAAGTAGTCAGCTCCACTCCGATACGTTCATTCTCCTCTAGCAAATCGCCGACCTGATCAGAGAAATGCTGCGCAATACCCTGCATACGATTGAGTGCATAAAAATATCCCCCCAGGGCTATTCCCACCCATAATAAGAAAAGAAGGAAAAAAGAAAGGGCTGTTTTAAGCCTTTTATCCTTCACCCGTTTTTTGGCTTTGACACCGGTAACATCTCCATTCATCCAGCAAATCACCCTTCCACAACCATTATAACAACATAGGATATTATACTGCACAGGATATTTTCATTGTTTCCCATCTCTTGGACGTCAGCCAAACCAAAAAGGTTTTCGAAAAAACTAATAAAAAGTCTAAAGAAAGGAAAAAGGACAGGCAGGCTCTTGTCAAAGATCCCATCGCGACTAGCGCCCGGCAAAGAATAGACTGGCGATGATGAGTAAAGGTAGGGCAGGAAAGTTGTATCTGGCTTGGCCTTCGAAGGCAAAAATAACAAAAACTAGGAAGGCCAAATTGATAGTGGGAATGAGGATTGGGTCCGGCAGGTGCAGCTCCCTCCTAAATATAGCCCGGGCAACAGGGAAGAGATGGACCAGCATATAAAGCAGCCCGCAGGATGAGAGGATGTAAATGAGCACATCGCTGAGGGAATGGAAAAAGCTGAGGTTTCTCCTGAAGGAAATTTCCTCCCGGGGATCTTGTGTCGAGGGCAGACCGTTCATGGCCCAGCTCCTAATGTCCCAGGCACCCATGAAGAAAGTTTGTTTGAGGCGCAAAAACCCCAATTTGACAAACTCCAGGGGATTTTCGGTAATCCAGCGGCGGGCAGCTTTTTTGAGGGCGGGTTCCAGATCAGCGGCCAGTTGCACATAGCCGCCGCTGCGGCGCAGGGTAACGTTTATCGTTTCCTGCAGTTCCGGCCCGGCAGGCACCCCACGCAGGTCCATCCAGCTCCCCGTAAGGTTGGCATCATTGTTATTGATATAGGAAACATAGCCCGAATTGTAGGAAATGGGAATAAAACGGCCAAATTTCTTGTAGTTCCGGCAGGTCCAGGGGGCCACCACCGCCGTGGCTGCCACCAGTAGAACGGCCAGCATGGCTGCCGTTTTTTTAAGGTCCCTTTCCCTCAGCCAGAAATAGAGGGCGGCCACCAAGGGGTAGGCCAGGAAAAAGGGCTTGGCCAGGGCAGCCGCACCGATAAGGGCACCTAGCAGCGGCATACGCAGCCAATTATTAAATTTGTATACTTGTAGGAGCAGAATGGGGATGAAAAGAAAGGTGACAAAAACTTCCGTGCCGATGACGTTATTGTAGGCCAAAAAATTTGGCAGAAAGGCGGCCAGCGTATAGGCCCCGTAAATAAAAAACTTGTTGCTTCCCGGCCTCTGGTTGCTTGGCAGTTGGCTGCCCAGCCGGCGAAGAAGAAGATAGAACGCCACCAGGGTGAGGATGGAAAGGGCCACATTGAAATATTTTCCGGTTAAAATGTCACAGCTGCCGAACCAGCAGTAGATGTGCCCCAGCGCCAGGGGGTAGGCCGGCCCCTGCCAGGCAATGGGCAGGCCCCGGAAGGTGTGCCCGGCGTGGCGGGCAACATTGACAGCGATCCCCTGATAAGTGGCAAAATCAAAAAGCTGCTCTGTAGGAACAGCCCGGATAAACCAAAACCGCAGGTAGACAGCGGCAGCGGTGACCAGCGCTAAGTAAATGGGTCCGGGCAGCCCGGCAATTTTTGCTTTAATTTGTCCAAACCTTCTAAAAGAAAGATTGTGCAACCACACTAATTTGGTAATTCCTTTCTGGTGCCAGGCACCTGGAAATTAAAGTAAACCCCAGGTGCCTGGCACCCTTTCCCTCTTTCCCTTTCTCCTTATAAAAAAGAAGGACATTGGCCGCTTGCTGCGAAGTAATAAAATTATATCACCGGCCCGGCTATCTTGCAATGAAAGCGTGGTAATCCAATAACGATGTCCTTTCAAGCTATGTCTACTAAAGCTGTCGATCTATTTTTGATGTTGCGGCCCAAACAATGGACAAAGAACCTGCTCCTTTTTGCCGGTTTGATCTTTTCTTTAAATCTTTTTGTAGAAAACCTGATCCGCATTTCACTGCTGGCCTTTGTTTCCTTTTGCCTGCTTTCGTCAAGCGTTTACATTGTTAATGATCTGATCGATATGGAGGAGGATAAAAAACATCCCCTCAAGAGGCACCGCCCCCTGGCTGCCGGAAAGGTGGGGGTGGGGCAGGCCATGACCGTTGAGGTTGTTTTGCTGGGTATCTCCCTCTTCCTGGCCTGGCGGATTGGCACACTTTTTCTGATTTTGGGGCTGGTCTATTTCGCCCTTTGCCTGGCCTATTCCCTGTGGCTGAAATATACTGTTATTTTGGACGTTTTCGCCATCGCCCTAGGGTTCCTACTGCGGGTCGCCGCCGGGGGGGTGGCTATCGGCGTGGTGGTTTCGCCCTGGCTGCTCATCTGCACACTGCTCATCTCCCTTTTCCTGGCCCTGGCCAAAAGACGTCAGGAATCGATCAATTTGGGAAACAGCAGCACATGGCAGGGCCGGGCAGTGCTGGAACATTACCCCATCCCTTATCTCGATCAGCTCATTTCTATCGTGACGGCTGCGACCATTTTGGCCTACTCCCTCTACACCTTTACGGCCAGCCGTTCCCCGCTCTATATGCTGACCATACCCTTTGTCATTTATGGCATTTTCCGCTACCTTTATCTCGTGCATAATGATGCACTGGGCGAAAACCCGGAAGAAATTTTGCTTTCAGACTGGCCGACGATCATTAATATTATTCTCTGGGTGCTGGCCACCGTCCTGATTCTCTATATGGATTTGATTTAAGGAAAAAAGCCGGATAGGTGTTTGTTTTTTCACAAACCTTTTGCAAGCTGGGTTTAGATGATCAAATTAGTCTTTTTATCAAGCTGAATACAGAATGGACTGTAGATGATGTTTAATAAGGCAAAAAATCCGCTGCATAAAATAAAGAAACAGCTACTGGCAGGTTTGGCTGTGGGCATCTTCATCATCGCCGCCCTAATGTTTGCAGCCGATTTTGGGGGCGTCCTGGGGGTCTTTGCCAGCATGGATCTGCGTTTTCTGCCATTGATTTTACTTCTGGCCCCCTTGAACTATTTCTTCCGTTTCATTAAATGGAATTATTACCTGAAGCTGAGCGGCCTTTTTCCCGCGCCGCGCATGAATAGGTATATTTTTATGAGCGGTCTGTCTATGACCATTACCCCGGGCAAGCTGGGCGAACTGGTCAAATGCTATTTATTAAAAGAGCATCTTGGTGCCCCGTTTAGCAAAACGTCTTCCATCGTCATGGCGGAGAGGGTGACGGATGGGCTTTCGATTGTTATTCTGGCCTCCCTGGGGCTCCTGGCCTACCCCTACGCTAAGGTGGCCATCCCCATTGCTGCGGCTATTTTGCTTTTGTTTGTGCTGATTTTTTATTTTGATAGGCCCTTCACGTTTGTTTTGGGGAAACTTGGAAACCTGGCAGGAATAGTAGGAACAACGTGGAACAAGGCTGATCTGGCAAGGCGGAGTAATCTAGCCGTGCAGGATGAACTGGCAAAATTGACAGAACAAACGAGGCAGGTCGGGCGAATAAAAAAATTTTTTCAAAGGTGCTTGTTTTTCCTCGCCAATTTTCAGCGCAGCGCCAAAACGCTACTTTCCCCGGCCAGCCTGCTTTTTGCTGTGGGGATTGGGGTTGTTTCCTGGGGATTCGAAGGTTTTGTCGTTTTTCTGGCCGTTAAGGCCCTGGGCGGGGAAATATCCGTGCTGGCCTCTTTCTTTGTCGTCTCCTTTTCCTCTCTTTTGGGCGCGCTTTTTTTCCTGCCCGGCGGGCTGGGCATTGCCGAAGGCAGCATCATGGCCATACTGTTGCAGATGGGAATTGGCAGCGAAATTGCGGCGGCAACCACCATTATCACCCGCTTTTCCACCCTTTGGCTGGGAGTTTTCATCGGTATCGTTGGACTCGCCCTGGTCCAGAAAGAGCTAACCAAAACATGAACAAACAAGTGATGATTTAACATTTTCCTCCAGGTGCCTGGCACCTGTCAATTGTTGTCAGTTATTATTAGGAGGCTTTCACCATGGTCGATAAATACCTCATCACCGGTGGGGCAGGTTTTTTGGGGATCAATTTAACCAGGTATCTGCTGAGGAAGGGGCACCACGTCCGGACGCTGGATCTAGCCGCGTTTGATTATCCGGAAAAAAGCGAGGTGGAAACGCTAAGAGGGGATATTCGCGATAAAGAAACCGTCGCCAGGGCCGTGTCGGGCATGGATATCGTCGTGCACGCGGCTGCCGCCCTGCCCCTTTATAAGCCGGAGGATATTTACAGCACTGATGTTGAGGGAACCAGAAACGTGCTGGAGGCTGCTGCCAGGTGCAACATGGGACAGGCAGGGAAGGTGGAACGAGCAGAGCGGGCAGGACTGACAGAGCGGGCAGGACTGACAGGGCAGGCGGGACTGATAGAGCAGGCAGGACGAGCTGATCAGGCGGAAGGAATAGGACAAGTAGGGAAGGTCGGGCAAGCAGGGCAGACAGGACAGACAGGACAGACAGGGCAGACAGGGCAGACAGGACAGACAGGACAAACAGGGCAGACAGGGCAGACAGGGCAGACAGGACAAATGGATCGAGCCGTTAAGATCGGGCAGGCGGGACACGTCAGGCGGGTGATCCACATTTCTTCTACGGCCGTCTACGGCATTCCGGATCACCACCCCATTGGGGAAGACGATCCGCTTGTTGGTGTGGGCCATTACGGCAGGGCCAAAATTGAGGCAGAAGAAATTTGTCTGCAATTCCGGGAAAGGGGTCTCTGCGTCCCCATCATCCGGCCAAAATCCTTTATCGGGCCGGAAAGGCTGGGTGTTTTTGCCCTGCTATACGATTGGGCCAAGGATGGAAAAAATTTTCCCCTGCCGGGAAACGGGAAAAACCGCTACCAGCTTCTCGATGTGGAGGATCTCTGTGCCGCTATTTACCTGGCCGCCACGGCTGATGAAAAAGTGGCCAATGATACCTTCAATGTCGGGGCTAAAATATTTACCACCATGAAGGAAGATTTCCAGTCAGTTTTGGACCATGCCGGTTTTGGCAAAAGAATAATGACCTTTCCTGCCGGGCCGCTGGTTTTTATGTTGCGTATC
>DUNV01000094.1 GCA_012839215.1 Bacillota bacterium | reverse complement strand
ATGGCTTTTTCAAAGAAGCCCATGTCAAACTGCGCCCTGTGGAATTCGCCACGGAAGGTGTTTACCTTTGCGGCCTGGCCCATTACCCCAAGTTTATTTCGGAAACGATCAGCCAGTCCTATGGTGCAGCAGGCCGGGTACTGACGCTCCTTGCCAACGATATCGTCGTTGCCTCCGGTTCTGTTTGCCAGGTGGATGAGAAACGATGCATGGGCTGCGGGGAATGCGTGGCCGTCTGCGAGTATGGCGCTCTGAGCCTCCGCAAAACGAGGCGGGGTGAGAAGGCTGAAATTAATCCGGTGCTCTGTAAAGGGGATGGGCTTTGCAATGCCATCTGCCCCACGGGGGCCATACAGCTCAAACACTTTACCGATGAGGAGATCCTCAGCGAAATCGATGCGGCTGCCAACGTGGAGGAAATTAAAGAACAAGTTGGGGCATTAGCTTAGGGCGGCTTGCTAAATATTTGATCAGAAAAAGCGACAATCTCAATGGTTGCTATTTCCGGCAAGGGATTAATAGACAGGGGAGGTTGGGACGTTATGGCTTCAGGGCGAAAATTTAGGCCTAATATTCTAGGTTTTGTTTGCCAGTGGTGAGCATATGGAGCTGCTGATCTGGCTGGAGTTTCCAGACTACAATATACAACAGAAATCAGGCTTATCCGTGTCATGTGCTCGGGCAGGGTGGATATGGCACATGTACTGAGGGCTTTTTCCAATGGAATGGATGGAGTCCTGATCGGTGGTTGCCGCCTGGGTGACTGCAACTACATTACCCATGGCAATTACTATGCTCAAAACATGGTGCTGTTACTGCGAAAAATAATGGAACATGTTGGCCTCAACCCCGAAAGACTGAAAATAGAATTCATGTCCGGGAGCGAATCCAATGTTTTTGTCGATGCTGTTAACAATTTTGTCCGCAGCATCAAGGAGATAGGGCCGTTTGGTCAAAATGAAGGGATCGAAAAAGATGAGCTAAAAGCCCGGGTGGCCGAGGTAATAAAATTGATCCCCTATATTAAAGTGGAGAAAAATAAGAAACTCAGAACACCGCTAACCGATCCTGGGGATCGGGAAAGCTACTTTACCAGGGATGAAATAGATGACTTGCTGGACAATGTAGTGTCCTACTATATCGATCCGGAGAAGTGCCAGGCATGCATGACTTGTGCCAGGAGATGTCCGGCAGAGGCTATTATAAGCGCTAAAAACCAGATTCATGTAATCGATCAAGAAAAATGTATCAAATGCGGAACCTGTTTTGAGGTTTGTCCTCCCAGGTTTAAGGCAGTGACAAAAATAGCCGGCGGCCCTGTTCCCGCACCGCTTCCCCTGGATGAAAGAACTATCGTCAGGGCAGGCAAGGGATAGGGTGCCGCTAAAACAGTGTGCAACGTGTAAAAAAAGCGGGGGTTTTTTGACAATAGGGTCAGGATAACTCCCGCTTCCCCCATTTTTTTCACTCCCCACATTGAAAAACCCTATAAATTCCTATATAATCATATATTAACTAATACCTACGGAACGGGGTATTTTTATTAGGGGGGGTTTTTATTGACAATCAAAAATAAGTTGTTGGTGGCATTCGGTTTTACACTTCTTTTAATGATTATAATGGGCGCTGTTTCCTATAACCATCTTACTAGCATAGAAAAGGCCAACAGGCTGGCGCTGGAGAAGATGGAGCTGGTCAACCTTTTCGAAGGAAAGAAATCCGACCATCTCAACTGGCTTGGCGGGCTCTGCAATTCGTTGCTCTACGGGAAAAAGTTCGAGGGGCAACTCGATTTTCGCATTTGCAGCCTGGGCAGCTGGTACTATGATTATCTTGAGTCCGCGGACTTTGAGAATTCCTCAGAGGAAGTAAAGGAAAAGCTGCTTGCTTTGGAGGAGCCCCATCGGCTAATGCATCAATCGGCTGGGAAGGTAAATGAGTTGCCGCGCTATGGAAGCGAGCTGTCTGATAGCCGGGCCCTCGATGTTTACAGCAATGAGGTTATCCCCCATCTGGATAAGTTGGGCAGTATAATGCTGGAACTGGAGGAACTTTATCTCCAAGAACAGGAAGTCCTCATGGCAGAAATAGAGGCGCATGGCAATGCTGTCAGGCGCGCACTCATTGTCACTATCATTATCAGCGTCTTGTTGGTAATAATCGTTTCATCTCTACTGTCGGGTTCGATCGTAAAACCTATTCAGGCCATGGTGGAACGGGCCCAGGAGATAGCTACGGGGAACCTTACACGCAAAATAGATGTTAATTCAAAAGATGAAGTGGGCATGCTGGCCAGGGCTTTTAACCAAATGATCGATGGCATCAGGGACCTGTTGTGGCATGTTAACGGCTCAGCCGAGAGTGTAGAGCAGCTTTCCGGCAATCTTTCCGATATGACGGAAGCCCTGAGCGCTTCTATTCAGGAAGTGGCCGGTTCGACTAACCATGTGGCCGCTTCAGCCCAGGAATTGAGCGCAAACTCCCAGGAAATGGCCTATGATTCCAGAGATGTCGTAGAAAGGGCACACCAAGGGGAAAAAGGGATGCAGAGTACCCTCCAAAAAATGCAAGAGATAGAGAAAAACATTTCGCATTTACAGGAGGCTGTCGAACGTCTCGGGAATCGTTCGGCGGAAATAGAGACAATCATCAATATAATCAACGGAATTGCCGAACAAACCAATCTACTTGCCCTTAATGCCGCCATTGAGGCTGCACGCGCCGGGGAACAGGGCAGGGGTTTTTCTGTCGTGGCTGAAGAAATTCGCAAGCTGGCGGAACAGTCGGCAGAGGCCACCTCCGAAATTAGGAACCTGATCCTGGCTACACAGAGGGACGCGGATGAAGCTGTGCAAAACATGGAAAGAAGCTTTGCCAATGTCGCCGAAGGGAGCAAGGCAATGATCACCTCGGAGGAATCCTTTCAGCACATAGTCAAAGCTGTTCAACAGTTGATGAACAGCATCGAGGAAATAGCTGCAGCCGCAGAAGAATTTAGTGCTTCCAGCGAGCAGGTGGCGGCAGCCACTGAGGAGCAGTCAGCTGCCACGGAGGAAATTTCCGGCAGTAGTGATGAGTTGGAACAGGCCTCCAGCAATCTTTTCGAACAGATTAAAAAATTTAAACTGGAATAGAGGCAAAGCTAAAGACGAAACAACTAAAGCAAAAGCCGGGCATGTGTTTGCCCGGTTTTATTATTTGCTCACGGGTATTTAATCCCGGTTTTTCTGGAAAGATGCGAACTGGGCGCTCTCTAGTCGGAGGCCGGCCCAGCTGATTTATTATCTGGAGCCAGGGTCCGGGAGATCCGGAAGGTTGAGGCGAATGCGGGTATTGCCCTGGCCGGCCTAACTCGGCCCTTTATTCCTGCCCAGCTTTTCTAAGGAGGTTTTACTATCAGGGAGTACGGAATTATGAAGAAGGTTTAATATTGTGATGTATTTTAGCAGGAATTTTGCTATTTTTATGGAACTTGGTTAATAATAAAGTAGGTCTTTCTAAACATTTGGTAAGGATGAAGTGCAAAGTGAAACTTAAACCTCGCCTGGCCGGGGTTGCCTCCCTCGTTCCCTGTGGCTCAGTTGTTGCGGATATTGGCACCGATCATGCCTATTTACCTATCCATCTGGTTAGGGAAAGAAACTGCCCCAAGGTTATTGCCATCGATAAATCTGCCAACAATACAAAAAAGGCCGAGGAAGCGGTTTCGCTCTCTAATCTTGGTGATAAGGTGGAGATCCGCACCGGTGATGGGCTATCCGCCCTGGGCGACAGTGATGGGGTAGAGATCATTGTCATGGCAGGGATAGGGGGGAGAACTATCTGCAAAATTTTGATAGCTGCAGGAAAGAGCCTCTGGCGTTTCCAGCGCATCGTTTTGCAGCCCATGGGGGATCTTCCCCTAGTCAGACGCTGGCTTTTTGCCCAAGGTTTTTGCTTTTTTCGTGAAAAGCTGGCCCGGGAAAAAGACCGTTTTTATGAAATTATTGCCGCGGAAAAGGGAAAAGAAATAATACATGAACCTGTTCACCTGGAGCTGGGGCCCCACCTTGTGCGGGGGGAGGATCCCCTGGTGATCCCCTGGTTAAAAGAGAAGATAAGGCGTTATGAGGGAATCCTGCAGGATTTGAGCAGATCCAGGGCCGGCCAGGCCGGAGACAAGTGGAAATATTATGATTACCGTCGCCGGGTTGTTAGGGAGGTGTTGGACGATATTTATAAAAGGATACCAGCTCATTTCCTTGATTGAGAAATTTGCCCCTCCTGCATCTGCCCTGCCGGGCGACGCCAGCGGGCTACAATGGGGGGATTCACGGTATGAGGTGCCCACCGCTTTATTATCCCTGGACTTTTCCGCAGAGGTTCTAGAGGAGGCGCTTGAAAAAGGAGCGTCTTTTATCTTTACACACCATCCTTTTATCTACCGCCCACTGAAAACAATTAATTTGCAAAACCCACGGGAAAATCTCATTGCCCGGGCGCTTTGCGAGGGCATTACCCTCTATTGTGCCCATACCAATCTGGATGTTGTTTCCGGAGGGGTAAGCGATGTTCTTGCTAAACTATTGGGGCTAAAGGATACCTCGATTTTATCCCCGACGGGTGGCGATGAACTGGAAAAATTGGTGACCTTTGTTCCAGGGGGATTTATCGATGATGTCCGGGATGCCATTTGTCATGCCGGGGCAGGGTGGATCGGAAATTATTCCCATTGCACCTATCAGCTATCAGGAACAGGAACATTTTTACCCCGGGAGGGCGCGAAACCCTTTATCGGGGAAAAAGGAACGCTGGAAAAGGTTGATGAATTTCGATTGGAAACTGTAATTCATAAAAAAAACCGGGATAAAATCGTGCGGGCCTTGCTGGCTGCACATCCGTATGAAGAAGTTGCCTATGACTTGTATCCCTTGAACATTGATGGACAAGTATGGGGCCTGGGGAGGGTGGGGAGGCTCGCAAAGGGGCTTTCGCTGCATGAATTTGCCCAGTACTGCCACAGGCTACTTGCTCCGGACCACCTCAAGGTTTTGGGGGATTTGGGAACAGTTGTTGAAAAAGTAGCTGTCCTGGGGGGAAGCGGGGGCGATCTTGTTGACAAGGCCATGGAAAGCAAGGTGGACGTTTTCCTGACAGGGGATCTAAAATTTCATCAGGCCCAGGAGGCAGAACTAGGTGGGCTATCCCTCATTGATGCCGGGCACGAGGCGACAGAATGGCCGGTTATCCCTGCCATGGCGGCCTACCTGCAAGAAGAAATAGAGCATGGTAACTTTCAAACAGAAATATTAATCTCCGAAAAAAGAAAAAAGATGTGGCATGTCTTCGTTTAAAAAAACCCGGGCATCCTCTCTCAAGAAAAGGAGATAACTAGAATGGAACAGTTAAAGCTACTCTGGGAGTTGCAGGAGACAGAAGAGGAAAAGGCCAAAAAAGAACATGATTTGCCGTCCATTCCCAGTGTATTACAATATGGCAGGAACTTAAAAAAAGTTGGATCACTAGAAAAAAAAGTGTTGGGGGAAGAAAATAGAATCGGCGAGATAAAAAAAGCCCAGCGCTTGCAGGAAATGGATGTCGCCAAAATAACTGCCCAGCTAAAAGAGCTCAACAGAAAGTTATATAATGGAAAAATAGGGAATATAAAAGAACTTGAAAACATGGAAAAAAAAGTGGGCTCCCTGGCGAAGGAAAAGGAGCTACTGGAAGACGAAATAATTGTCCATATGGAAATGATTGAAAACCTTGAAAACGAACTTGGGAGGATGCAAAAACAGTTAAAAAAAGAAAAGGAAATTGTAGATAAGTTGCGAGCAGAAGCCCTGATGGATCGGCAAGCTGCCCTCAGCGAACTGGGAGAGCTGGCGGCCCGCTGTGAGAATCTTTCCCAAAAAATAGAGGTAGGATTGCTGAACAAATATAAAGAACTACGAAAAAGGGCAGGAGGCGGGAGATGTATTTCTCTAGTACGAAACGGTTTTTGTGGGATATGCAACGTTTCGCTTCCTTCATCATT
>DUNV01000093.1 GCA_012839215.1 Bacillota bacterium | reverse complement strand
CCCCTGGGGTAGCTGTTCGCACCAGCACTAATGGAGTGGAGGCCTTTGGTGAAAGGGAAATTTTTGAAGTGGTTCTGCAAATGGAAAAAGCCCTTTTACATAACGATCAAGTTGCCCTGGGAGGAACGATACTGGAAAAATTGGGAAATCAACTGGATCGCCTCCTCAAATGCCGCTCGGAAATCGGGGCACGCATGGAACGCCTGCTTATTACCGAGGAAAGGTACGTCAGCGAGCAGATCTACCTGCGGGAGCTGCGCAGCAAGGTGGAGGATATCGACGCAGCAGAGGCAATTACTGAATTTATGATGCAGGAAAATGCTTACCAGGCTGCGCTTGCTACTGGAGCGCGCATGATTTATCCTAGCCTAATCGATTTCCTGCGTTAAAAGGATGGAAATGGCAGATGAAAAAGATGAAGACAGTTAAAAAGGAACAGGGCAGTGCGGCCTCCCAAGCAGCTAACTACCCTATTTTATTTAAAAAAGGCCTTCCGGGTTTGGGAAAGAGCAGACAATTTATGCTGCAGCCAATTGATGGCAACCCTTTTTTTTATTATTTGAGATCGGCAGAAGAGGAGGAGGTGGGTCTCATCCTGGTGGATCCCTTTCCCTGTTTTCCCAGTTATAATCTAGAGCTGCCAAAATCAGAACAAGAGGAACTCGAACTGGAACAAAAAGAAGACGTCCTTATTTTTACTACGGTGACGGTCCTGGGGGAAGACGAAATGACAACAAATCTTGCCGCGCCCATTGTCATTAACGCTGCCAGAAGAATTGCCAAGCAAATCATTATCCCGGACAAGATCGAGCAGATGCGCACGCCGCTGCCCCTTTCTTGACTTATTTTGACATGAAACGTATAATGAACAAAAGTCCGGGGAAAGGTGGCGCAGGGATGCTGGTGCTGACTCGCAAGCGAGGGCAAAGTATTATGCTGGGTGATGCGATCGAAATCAGCGTTGTGGAAGTGAACGGGGATGCCGTCCGCATCGGTATTAAGGCTCCTAGAGAGCTGACCATCTACCGCCGGGAAATTTATGAGGCCATCCAGGAAGAAAATATCCGTGCCTCCAAAGCTGCCGCCGGACTGGCCGCCAAATTAAAGAACATTCAGGAAAAGGGTAAACCGCGCAGTTAACGGATAAAAAATTTGTCGTGGTGTCATGGCATTAAAATAATGGAGTGTTGATTATGCGCATCGTCGCCTTGCACAATATACGCCAGCCGGGCCTTATTCCCAACGGTTTCCAGAAAGAAAAGGCCCCCGCCCCAGCGCCCGATCAGGACTGGCAGCCGGAGATGCGCATCAAGGCCAAGGCGATGACGGAAACGCGCCATGCCGTGGAGTATCTTAACCCCCGCGTTCATTTGGAAATTAATGCGGCCAACCGGACAAACACCGCTGATCGTCCGGCCATAGAAATGGGCCGTGAAAGGGAACAGGCCCTTGATCCGGGTGGGGGAAAAGAAACCGACGCGGAGTTTAACAGGCGTGTAGCTGCCTACGAACAACTGTTGAAGGCCCTCTTGGAAAGGATAGAAATTTCCCACCAACCGCGCCCCATGCGGGCAGACGCTGGCAGGGTTGAAACTGAAGGGGCGCCTGGCCCCAAGCAGGCCCATGTTGTGCCGGGAGCGGTACCAGGGAGAAACCCATCCGCACCACCAGCGAGTTATTATTTTCGCCAGGCTGTGCAAGCTTACCAAACAAACACTGTTTTTTAAGAAAATCTAACCGGGCTGGTCGTCAGTTCCGGTTTTTTGATCATAAAGCAGGTCGAGGACTCTTTGCTGATCGAGGTTGTGATGTGCCATGACGGCCAAGGAGCCTTCCCGCTGGATCTGTTGCCTTATCTGCGAAAGGGACTTTTGCAGGTGATCGGCCCTGCGAGCCGGAAAATCGCTTACCGTAGGGTCTTCCGGGACATTTAAGAGCAGTTCCAGCGACTGTTTGAGATTATTGATCCTGCCCTCTAAATTGCTGCGCTGTCTGGAAATACGGGAAATGGTCGTGGTCAGCTGCCGCAGGGAATTGTTGATGCGCAACGCCTTTGTCGGATCAGCGGTTATGCTGCTGGCGCCTTTTACCATGTCCGGTTCTTTACTATTGTTGTTGATCGTCTCAGGAATCTTATCTTGTGAAGGTGTTTTTTCGGGGGCACCTTTCGTTTCCTGCCATCTTTGCTGCAGGGATATTTTGTGCAAGGAATGGATCACTTTTCTTCCCTCCTTGAAAGAAAGTTTATCCTGGATATGGGTCTCTTACCCGTTGGGAAAAATTATACCACGGTGGCTGGCAAAAGAAAAGAATATTATGGTAGTTATTTTACAAAATATTCTTTTTTTATTTTTTTGTTGTGGCCCCCTTAAAAGGGAGCCTTTTTTGCCGATATCACTTTTGAAAGGCATGGACGCCGCAACCTTTTCACCATGGATGGTGAAGGACAACTGCAGACAATCAGCTTAGCAATGAAGCCCGGTACCCCGGGGTAATTGCCGGGGTAGGCCGGATAGCCTTCCAAAAAAACTGCATCGCTGCGTCCTGCTTTAGCCGGGGAAATCCCCGGAAAGGACAAAGCGGCTTTTTTATTTTACAGAGTAGCTTTCACATTCCAGAGAAAGGAGGATAGGGATTTTTCACATCGTTTGATATTTAATTTTCTCTTAAACGGCATGGATGCCGAATTAACAAGTTCATCAAGGAGGATGAAGAGAAGTGAGAATTAACCAGAATATTGCCGCGCTAAACGCCTATCGTCACCTCAGTGCCACCGATAGTCGCCTCAACCAATCTTTGGAAAGACTTTCCTCGGGCCTGCGCATCAACCGGGCTGCCGACGATGCTGCTGGCCTGGCCATCAGTGAAAAGATGCGTGCCCAGATTCGCGGGCTCAGTGTGGCCATGCGCAATGCCCAGGACGGTATCTCCCTCATTCAGACGGCAGAAGGAGCCATTAACGAGGTTCACTCTATGTTGCAACGCATGAGGGAACTTGCCGTGCAGGCTGCCAACGAAACCTACACCTCCAGTGACCGCATGGAGATCCAAAAAGAGATCGATCAGCTCAAGGATGAAATAAACCGTATTTCCAACTCAACTGAATTTAACACCCGCAAGCTATTGGATGGATCATCTTCGGCCATCGTTTCTTCCGATCGGCTCAGCACCCATGTCTATATGCGCGACGGGCTGCGCTACGTGGACCAGTTCGGGCAAAAATTTCAGGGCGGCGGAAACTACCGCATCGAAGTCGAGGCTCAGGAGGTCGGCAACGCCCAGGTGCAGAAGAGCAATATCTTCATGATCAAGCACAACGTAGGCAACTCCCTGGGCAAGTCGCATGTGGGTCATGCTTTTTTTGAAGGGGGTACGGTTGGGGCAGTAACCGGGGAGAAGGATATAACATTAAAGTTCACCATCGATGGCACTGATTATGAAGTGACTGCTAAAATTGCTGCTGCTGCTGCTGATGATGCTGTTTTTGATGCTATTCAGTCGGCCATTGCTGATGATGAGTTGTTGGGAGAACTCATTGATGTCAGCGGCAATGAAAGTGGGATAATATTTACACGCAAGACGCCGGGGGATTTTATCATCGAGGCTGTCAGCGAAGGGGCAAAGGAGGTCATTACTGAGCTGGCAGGTGGTACGCCCAAGGAGGCGAAGGCATCCAAACAAAATATTACTGCCCTGGGGGTACCACATCCGAGCGATTTGTTGGCCGGTGAATACAAAATTTTGACGGATATTGGTGACGCTGGGCCTGATTACGCTACCAAGGTTTCCTATTATTCACAATCTGGCCATGACCTCATTGATTCCATTGCCGCCACTGTAGCCCCGCAAAACCAGTCCGTTTCCCTGGTTGTCACGAAGGTAGAAGGTGACGATATTACTTTTGAATATGATGCCATACAAATAGATCCTGAAACAGGTGCCCAGACTTCCAGCAAGGGCACCATTATTGTAGAAAAAGAAAGTGAAACTGGCTGTTCAATTGGCGGCAATGATTATAAAATTAAACTAGCCGATGGAAAATTTACCATCGGTGATCGCATCGTCATCAATACAAACGCAAAGGTCGATAGCAACGCCGAACTCGTTCGTTTTCACATGGACGGGCAGGAATTTTTAACCTTTGCCTTTGAAGGAGGCACCTGGAGAGAATCTGAACAGACTTTTTCCTTTTACCAGCTAAACCTTGACGATACATTGCCAGGCTATGGCCAGCTCAATAAGGGCTCTGTTTCCCTCGAATGGGAGGGTGATTTTGAAACAGAAAAAGATCCCGCTTTTCCTGCTGCCGGCTTTGAAATCCTCGACGGTGGCACAGTTGGCGATCTGGCCTCGGAGCATACCCGCCTTTATGACATCCGTTCCTTCTGGGACGCCAATGGCCGTTTCCTTCTGGAAAGCCCCCAGACCATTTATATCGTCCAAGGGGACGGTAATAAGGCCTTCTTTACCATCGATCAAAATGATACCCTGGGAACGCTGAGGGGCAAAATAAATAAGGCTATCTGCGAAGATTTGGACCAGGGGCGCTACCTGGATGATAGCATGAAGGACGATTTTGTTACCTATGTAACCGGCGATATAAAAGAGGAGGGTACCCATGTTTCCACCGAGGGAACGATGGTCATCCGCAGCGTCATTCCCGGGCACCAGGGTGAGCTGAATATATTTGGACATGCCGATATCATCAACGCCCTTGGGCTGGCGACTATACAGAAATCTTCGGAAACCATTTTCAATATCAAAGTGACCAATGCCCACGATTCCAGCGAAATAATCGCCAAGGACGTGCAGATCTCCAGCAACCTTCTGGTGGGTATCGTGCACCCTCACGTTGATGTGGAATTTGATCCCCTGGCCGGTATCGGCAAAGTCAGCGATTTTGATTCTAAAAAAGCCTTCAAGACGATGGCGGGAAATAACCATATCACCCATATTCACCTCAAGGACAGCACCATGGTCTTCCAAATAGGTCCCAACCCCGGGCAGGACGTTGGCGCCGCCATTGGACGTCTCGATTCCCGTGCCCTGGGGGTGCACGGCATTTCCGTCACAGACCGTGACAAGGCCAACCAGGCCATGGATGCCCTCGACCGGGCTATGGACCTGGTCTCGGGCGAGCGTTCCAAACTGGGTGCTATGCAAAACAGGCTGGAGCATACGGCCAACAGCCTGGGGGTGGCTATCGAGAACCTCACTGCCTCCGAATCACGCATCCGTGACCTGGACATTGCCGAGGAGATGGTCGATCTGACCCGCAATCAGATCTTGCTCCAGGCCGGAACAGCCATGCTGGCCCAAGCTAACATGAAACCACAAGCCATCTTGCAACTGCTGGGGTAGGGTTGCTAGCCAATAACAAGAAATGGGATACTTAACGATTAAAGATTAATGCTTGCTGGCTAACGATAAGATCTTAATTATTGATGAACGACAAATGATTAATGAAAAGCAATTGTAATTAGTTATTAATTAATGATAAGGGGTTGGTAATTAGTAATCGGTGGTTATTTATGGGGCATTTTCTGGGTTAGCTCCCTTTGCCCCGGCCAACATAATTTTCGGCAGGAAGCCAAATTAATAGATCAAGGAGGATGCAAAAATGCTGGTTCTCAAACGAAAAATCGAAGAAAGCATCACCATAGCCAGCAATATCAGGGTGAAGATTCTCTCCATCATCGGAGAAAGCGTCAACCTTGGCGTTGATGCTCCCCGGGAAATTCCGGTTTTACGCACGGAAAATCTCAATGGGAACAAAAGTAAAAATAAAAATAATAATAAAAAAGGAAACGCTATTGACTGACAAAACAAGCCGCCTATCCAGGCGGCTTGCTTTAAAAGTTTATCCTATTTTATCGATGCCGAGCGGGAGCCCCACCCACAAAAATAATATCCTAGTGTTTTTTCCTGTTTCAGTCTTAACTTTTTCCCGGGCAGGGCCGATAATAAAATTGGGAAGGGTAACTAGGCATTAAAAATATCTAGTTTCCGGCAGGAATCTTAGCAGGCAGTAGCGAATGTCCCCAAGGATTGGGGCCTGAAACCTACCTGGCGGGGTTCCAGAGGTCGCCGGTAAAGCCTTTCCCTTCAGGTGAAGGAGCACCTGCAAAGTTTTTATATGGATGGAGCCGTTGAGGGTAAAATGGAGTTTACCCGGCGGCTCTTTTTATTTTACGCCGGCAAGGATGCCGTTGCCAATCAAGGAGGAAAGGGGCTAAAAAAATGCTGGTGCTTCGGCGCAAGATCGAGGAAGGGATTTTGATCGATGGGCGAATTACGGTGAGGATTCTTGGTATAGACGGTGATAGTATCAAGATCGGGGTAGATGCACCCCGGGATATCTCCATTTTCCGTAGCGAAATGGGGGCGCTCCTGGAACAAAACAAAGCAACAGAGGCCAAATCAGGCCAGGGAGCCTAACTGTGGGTTGCCGATTTACCAAGTGATAATTTAATAAAAGCCATGTCAAGGATGACGGGGCTGGGGAAAGACGGAAGGAGCCGTGCCGCCGATTAGGGGGTACGGCTTTATTGTTTGGGACGGAGCCTAGGAAAACATGATCGTTTTCGGGGCTCCGTTTTTTATTATTCTTTCGGCGTAACCCAAAATCTTATAACACAAGCACACCTCCGAAAGGAGCATGATTAACATGATTAGAACGAACATAAAAAATCTGCCACAGCACCTCTACCAGAGTTTTCCCCTGGCAGAAACAAGGGCCGCCGCTACCCGGACGGCTATCAACGTGGCCAAAGATAACGGCGAAAAGCTGGCCGGCAGTTTCAGCGGCGACTTTGTCAGTTTCAGTAAAATACTGGCCAAGGAAAATGAAAAACTGCGCAAAATGCAGGGCCTCAGACATGGCCCCAAGGAAGATTTAAAAAAAGTGCAGCCACTTTAGCCTTGCCTTGGCGCAGGATAATTAGCTGTTCTATATCTACCAGAAATGCTCGAAAACTGGAAATGCCCGAGGGACTGTTCCTTTGCCAGTTTCTGCTCGCAGCCAATTCTTTTCGTTGGTAATTAATCGGTTCCTGTTTATAGTGAATCAGCCCTTGTTCCTACCGATCTTTTTATGTTTTTGTTATCCCCGGCGAAACGAGGGATCCAATATTTAAACTTGGCGTAGGTGATTGCCACCGCTGCCCACTTTTTCAGCAACAAGTTTCCCGCCTGGCCGTTAAACCATCCAGACCGGAAACTGGTTGCTGAAGGAGCATAACAGGTTTTAAACCTGCATGGACGCAAGAAAATCTAAAGGGGGCTGGTACCCGGGTTAAATTGCAGGTGTGGCACAGTTATACAAAAGCGTTTTAACAATCGGAAGTAAAGAATTTGTGTTAAACGGCAAGGATGCCGGAAAAATCAAGGAGGATGAAAGATAATGAGAATTAACCAAAACATTTCTGCATTAAATGCCTATCGGAACCTTGTGGGGACCGATAACCGTCTTAACAAATCATTAGAGCGTCTCTCTTCGGGTCTGCGCATCAACAGGGCCTCCGATGATGCCGCCGGGCTGGCCATCAGTGAAAAGATGCGTGCCCAGATCCGCGGCCTCAACCAGGCCATCAGCAACTCCCAGGATGCCATCAGCCTGATCCAGACTGCTGAAGGGGCCCTTAACGAAACGCACAGTATCCTGCAGCGTATGCGGGAGCTCTCTGTCCAGGCAGCCAACGATACCCTGACGGCTTCTGATCGCCAGGAGATCCAAAAAGAAATCGACCAGCTCATTACGGAGATCGACCGCATCGGCAACACTACGGAGTTCAACACCAAGAAGTTGCTCGATGGCACCACTTCTGCCCTTTCCACCACCGACAAGCTGACCACCAAGGTCTTCATGCGCGACGGACTGAGGGTTGTGGACCAGTTTGGCCAGAAGGCCCCCGGCGGCGGTAACTACAGGCTGGATATTCAGGCCAATGCCGGTGTAGCCCAGGTGCAGAAGACGGACATCATGCGCGTCAAGCACGGGAACATTACCGAGAACACGCAGATGGGCTGGAATGAGGCTTCGATTCTGGCGCAGGTAGAAGCTGATTTTGATGAAAATGATGCGGGTGATGTCTTCCGTTTCAACTTTGTTTTTGAAGATGGCGTCAGCCGCTCTGTCGAGTTTGAACTTACTACAGCCGGGGCTACTGCAACGGAGTTCAACGCTATGCTCGCCAACGCCATAGCAGGGGACAATGTGCTCAGCGACCGCATTTCCATCCAGGGAGTTTTAACGGCTGGCACAACATTTTCTGGGTTTAGTGCAACTACTGATGGTATGTTCGAAATTAAATCCCTGGAGAAGGGCGCTGCTGGCAACTTCCAACTGGAGGTTACCCGGACGACGTTTGACACAGATAGTAAAGCGGGCACTTTTTCTTTAATGGGTGTTGAGCAAGAAACGAACCTGTCGGGTTTTGACAAAGCGGCAACCCTTACCGGTAGTGCCAACCAAACAACCGGTATGGTCAATACGGCTACC
The DNA here is from genome assembly GCA_012839215.1 of Bacillota bacterium. GTDB lineage: Bacteria > Bacillota > Dethiobacteria > DTU022 > UBA8154 > DUNV01. The sequence continues at coordinate 11,060 of DUNV01000093.1, read as the reverse complement.
CATGACGATGATAAGAGGGTTCTCGGCGGAGTAGATAAAGCCCAATCGGGGCTGGAGGCCTTCAATGCCAGCGGACTGACCCAGGGTTCCTATAGGATTACGACAGAAAAAGGCGCCACCTTGGGCACGGTTACAGGCAGTTCCAGCATTAACTTTGTGGCCCAGTACCGGCAATCAGGATCAAACGAGCTCGTGCGTGCTATCGGCGCGGATACATCTGATAATGCTAGCGGCACAGTTTTAACGACAGCATCGGCGACGAATGTTAACGCGCAGATGGCTTTTGAGGTGACGGCTGTCGATGGCAACAATATAACTTTGCTGATCCGCTCTTGGGAGATGGATCTTGAGGGAAATCGCTCTTACTATGAATCGGAAGAAACCTTTGATAGGTCCAAAGGGAATGGCGAAGCCCAAACGCTGACCATTGGTACCTTGCAGTTTAGCCGTTTCAGTCTTGATGATAGTGACGAGGATATTACCGTGGGCGACCAGTTCCTGTTGAATATTGCTCCTAAAACGGAAGCTATTGGAACCGGGGATCCCCAAAAAGCCGATCTAGCTAGTATTACCCGCACGATGGATAACAACGAAAACGTGGTTAGCCATACCTTTAGTTATTATAAAACCGAAGGTGAGTGGAACAACGAAAACCAGGTCGTGGATTACCTGACCATTGATACTATCAACGGCGGTTTCCAGCATAGTGAGGTTACCCTGACTTTCGATAAACTGGAAACCTACAGTGTTGATGGCGGCACTGCGGTTACTTTTGACCGGACACCCGGTGTTGGCGAGCTGGCTACCCTTTCGGTCAAACTCCAGGATATTGAGGCATTCTGGGATAAGAGCGGCAATTTCCTCGTGGCCGAGCCCCAAACGATTACCCTGGTACAAGGGGACGGCAAAAAGGCGGCGATCACCCTCTTTGCCTCCGATACAGTTGGTGATGTGGTCAATAAACTAAACGATGCTATTGCCAATCAGATTACCGGTCTTGGCCAGGAGGCCATCACCGGGCAGACCCACGCCGACAAATTTGTCTCCTTTGTGGGTAAGGGCTCTGTAGAAGATAGCGGCCTGGAAACAGTGCAGGGAACCTTCGTCGTTCGTTCGGCCATGGCCGGGGAATATGGCGAGATAACCTTTGTCGGTGACGAGGACATCATCAAGGCACTGAGCCTCACCACCATCCAGGGTGCTACCGAAAACCAGTTCAAGGTTACCGTTACTGATGCACATACCAACGAAGCTGTTGCCAGGGATGTAAATATTGAAGGCAACGTGCTGGTGGGCAAGGTACACCAGAACGTGGACGTGGAATTTTACAACATGACCGGAATTGATGTCAGCTGGGATGCAGACAATAAAACATTTAAACTGGAAGGCGGCTTTGCCAACAAAGATTCCACCTATGTGCACCTGGCAGACAACAGCATGGTCTTCCATATCGGGGCCAACCCGCTGCAGGATGTCGGCGCAGCCATTGGCGATATGCGTGCTGCTGCTCTCGGTGTCGATAAAATTATCGTCACCAACCGGGATGCGGCTAACAAAGCCATTGCCACCCTGGACCGGGCTATCGGACGCGTTTCCAGCGAGCGTTCCAAGATGGGTGCCCTGCAGAACCGTCTGGATCACACCATCAACAACCTGGGTGTAGCGGCAGAGAACCTGACCGCAGCCGAATCCCGTATCCGCGACCTGGATATGGCGCAGGAAATGATGGAATTCACCCGCAACAACATCATGCTCCAGGCCGGTACAGCCATGCTGGCCCAGGCCAACATGAAGCCGCAGGTCGTGTTGCAGCTCCTCGGCTAGGAATAGTATAGATGATAGGTTAAATGTGCTATTAGGTAAGGTATTAAGGAGGAATTACAGAAGCTTGTATTTTAGGGCAAGGAGGCTGGCAAAGATGCCAGTCTCCTTGTTTCCAAACAAAAAGGTTTTACCTTTGCGGCAGTTAGATTAAACTGGAAGGAGGGCTTTTCTTGATTCAAAGCATTGCATCCCAGGCAGTGAGTATGGCGCAAGAAAACGTGCAGCAGGAAGCCTCCCTAAAGGTTGCCAAAATGGCCCTGGATGCAGCTGAAAAAACAGGCAACGCCCTGGTAGAAATGATCGCCATGCAAAAAGAGATTTACCAGCACCTAGGGCAAAACATCAACACTTGGGTATAAGCTCCCATTATCATGGGCTGTCTGCAGGCCCCGCTTTTAGATGTTTGTGATTTTTATTACGCCATATTGTTTTTTTAGCCCTCCTTTTCAGATCCAGTGGATCGAAAAGGAGGGTTTTTCTTTCTAAACAATTTCTTTCCCGTGACGATAATATAGTTAGAGTGCCAAGTGGCAAAGCAAAAGCAAAAAACAGGAGTGTGTTCCTTGAAAAAAAGCAGAAAGAAAAAAGGGAAGAATCCTTCCCTTCGTAAAAAACCAACAGTCTCGCCGGCTTTGAATATTTCCATCCGCAAAGAGCCATCCATTTATGTTCGCAATATGCAGGTTTTGCAGAAACATTATCCGGAGCTGGCAGAGGAAATAAAGAAGGTCGAGCAGTTAAATTATCAAATCGTTCCTTCCTCACCAGGTAAACCGGTGACCTTGTTGGCCAAAAAGGATAACCTCCATTATTACGATCCTGCCGATCCCCTGCGGGATGTTCAGGAGCAACTTGCCGCCCTGAAACTCAAAAACACCCGTCTAGCGGTTTTTCTTGGCTTTGGGTTGGGCTATGAAACCCTTTATTTTGCCCAAAGGATGGTCGAGGAACAAAACACCAGCTATTTGCTGATTATCGAAAAGGATCCGCAGATTTTTAAGGCAGCCCTGCAAGCAACGAACCTGGAGCCGCTATTAGGCAACCCCAGGGCCAGGTTTATGGTGGGCCTGCCGGAAGAAAAACTCTATGTGGAGATCAGGAACTATCTGGCGGAAAACTCCCGCTTCATGTTTCTCAAAGCCATGAAACCGGTCTACCATCTCTCTGCCTTAAAACTGCACAAGGATTACTATTTGGATGCACTTAGGCAACTCCGTGAAAGCGGTGCCCACCAGGTTCTTCACTTTGGCAACGATCCCCATGACTCCCTTATCGGCGTAGAAAACATGCTGGAAAACTTAAATGAAATCATCTTTAATCCGGGCATCAACCTGCTATTCAATAAATTCAAGGGAAAGCCTGCCATCGTCGTCTCCACCGGCCCCTCCCTTAACAAAAACAAACATTTGCTGAAAGGCTTGGAGGATAAAGCGCTGATCATTTCGGTCGATGCCTCACTTAAAATATTGTTGGAAATGGGCGTGAGGCCCCATCTGGTTACTTCCCTTGAACGTGTCCCGGCAGTGGTCAAGCTGATCGAAGGCCTTAAAAAAGGGGAAGTAAAGGACGTCTATTTCGCCGCTTGCCCCGTTGTACGCAATGCTGTTTACAAGTCCTATCCCGGACCCCGGATTATTGTCTACCGCAACTTCGATCATTTCAAATGGCTGGGCGTCGATCGGGGAATCCTCAATATCCAGCTTTCTTCGGGGAATATGGCTTTTAAAGTGGCCGAGGCCTTGGGTTGCGATCCGATTGTTTTAATTGGGCAGGATCTTGCTTTCGGCGAGGAAGGACATACCCACGCTAAGGGAGCAACTTTAGGGGAAAAACAAGGCAAATCCTCCAACAAAGCTACTTTTGAAGTAATGGGAAATGATGGTCAACCTATTCACACGAAAAAAGTCTGGTATTCATTTTTAAAAGCATACGAACTTGATGTTGCCGGTTATGCCGGTACCTGCATCAATAGCACAGAAGGTGGAGCCTATATTAATGGAACCATAGTAAAGCCTTTTAAGGAAACAATTGACAGTTACATACAGAAATCATTTTTTCCTGCCAATATTATCAAGGAAAACATAGCCAGCTTTACGATCGAGAAAGCAGATAAGGATTTTTATCGCGTTTTCAGACTGATAGAAAAAACATCTTCTGATATGGAAGAAATAATCGGGAGTTGTAAAAAAGCCCTGCAGTTACATGATCGCTATCAAAAGGAGCTGTGGGATTGTTTATCGGACGGTGAGAAATTGAAGTCCTTTGGTATCCGGCTAAAGGATCTTTATGATGAAATATTGGCACCCAAACGAAGATTTGCTAAAGATTACTACGAAACATTCCAACTGTTTTTCATGCATACCTTGCAGTCATTCAATATAAAATTTGAGATGGAAATGATCGCCATACCGGAAAAACACGAGACAAGGGATGCTGCCACAGTGGAAATACTGCTTCGCCACCGCGAGTGGTACACGGTAGTTGGCGAGTTGGCAGGAGTCTGCCTGGATGCCTTGCACAAAGCAAAGGAAAAGCTGGAACAAAAATTGCCGGTCCGGAGCGCCCATTAGTTTTGCAGGAAAGGTGTTGTAATCAGGATGGAGCTGCAACAAAAAAGCATACTTGTAACCGGAGGAACGGGCTCATTTGGACAAGAGTTCGTTAAAACTGTCTTGAAAAAGGATATCAAAAAGGTAATTGTTTTTAGTAGGGATGAGCTAAAACAATATGAAATGTCCCAGGTTGTTACCGATTCCCGGGTGCGTTTTTTCCTTGGCGATGTAAGGGACAAGGATCGACTTTACCGGGCCTTCGATGGGGTGGATATAGTCATTCATGCGGCAGCATTAAAACAAGTCCCAGCCTGTGAATATAACCCTTTTGAAGCTATCAAGACCAACGTGCTGGGCGCCCAAAACGTGATTGAGGCCGCTATTGACAAAGGCGTAAATAAAATCATTGCCCTTAGTACAGACAAGGCCGTCAGCCCGTTAAATCTTTACGGGGCTACTAAACTCTGTTCTGATAAGCTTTTTGTGGCGGCCAATTCCTATGTGGGGGAAAAGGAGACACGTTTTTCCGTGGTCAGGTATGGAAATGTGGTGGGCAGCAGAGGCAGTGTTTTGCCACTTTTTCAGAAGTTGAGAGAAAATGGCTTTATTCCTGTAACTGATCAACGGATGACACGCTTTTGGATTACCTTGGAACAAGGAGTGCAGTTTGTTCTCGACTCGCTAACTCGCATGCACGGCGGGGAAATTTATGTCCCTAAAATACCCAGCATGAAAATTATAGATCTGGCCAGGGCAGTGGCGCCGGAGTGTAAAATCAAGTATATTGGCATACGGCCGGGAGAAAAGCTGCACGAGCTGATGATTACCGAGGACGATGCCCGCAGAACACTGGAATTTGATAGATACTATGTCATCCAGCCTGAATTTTCCTGGTGGAAAAAAAATAATAACAACAAAGGTGGCAGGAAAGTTCCTGATGATTTTAAGTATAGCAGCAATAACAACGAATGGTGGTTAACAAAAAAAGAGCTGATAGAAATGGTGAATGTTGGGGATAAACCTTCTTTTTATAAATTAAGCAAGGTGCGTTGACAATGCCTGATAAGAATAAGGTAGGAGCAATCATACAAGCAAGGACAGGTTCTTCCAGGCTGCCAGGTAAAGTCTTAAAAATATTGGCAGGGAAAACTGTGCTGGAACATGTCATAGAAAGAATCAGACAATCAAAAGTGATCGGTGACATCATTATTGCCACAACCGAACATGAAAAGGATAATTCCATTGATGCGATTGCTACAAAAGTTGGCGTTTCTTGTTTTCGTGGTAGCGAGGATGATGTTTTAAGCAGGTACTATTATGCTGCAAAAGAACACGCCGTTAAAACAGTTATTCGGATTACTTCGGATTGCCCCCTTATTGATCCAAAATTGTGCGATGAGGTAATCAGTTTTTACTTACAGCACCATGGTCAATATGTCCTTGTTACCAATGCAGGTCCCGGCACGGAAGAAAGGACTTATCCCCGGGGGCTGGATCTTGAGGTGTTTTCCTATAATGTGTTAGAGGAAGCCTTTCATGGAGCAACTAGGAACTATCAAAGAGAACACGTTACCCCATGGATTTACGAACGCTATAAGGATAACATTCACTATTACAAGAACGATGTTGATTATTCCAATTACCGGTGGACTTTGGACACAGTAGAGGACTATTCACTTATAAGGGAAATTTATGGAAATCTCTATAGAGGGGAGCATAATTTTTATTTTGCGGATATACTTAGATTATTTCAGGAAAATCCTGGACTTTCACTGGTCAACGGGCACGTGATTCAGAAAACCTATAATGGTATACCTCTAAACACAGATATTTAGCATGATTGCTAAAGTAAAAAGTGACGCCGTACAAAAATTAACATTGCTGAAAGGATTGTTTCTGTTATGGGGGAAAAACAAGTAAGTTGTATAATACCATGCTATAATTCCCAGGAATACATACATAGAACCGTTGATAGCATAATGGATCAGACAATTAGGCCATCAGAATTAATATTAATAAACGGTTGTAGTACTGATAATACGTTGGATATTTTAAGAGAAATAGAGAATCAAAATAATGATATAGTCAAGGTAATTGATTTAGAAGAGAATAAAGGTGTTTCGTATGCAAGAAATTTTGGAGCCAAAAATTCCAATGGGGATTATATCTTATTTCTAGATTCTGATGACATAGTTAAACCGTGGCTGATAGAAAGGTACCAGTTAAAATTAAGGGAACTGAATAACGGTTCAGAAGATAAATATATCTTATGCTACAGTGCCTACATTCAAATAGATGAAAATGATAATCAAGTTAGTGAAATTGTAAATGGGATACAGGTTGAACCTGATGAAATATTAGGTTATGAATTTTATAGGAATTATATAATATCAACATCAGGGGTAATGGTAAAAAAGGACTTTTTTAATAAATCATGCGGTTTCAACAAAAAACTTAATTACTCTGAAGATTGGGATCTATGGCTCAGGCTTGCAGCCTTGGGTGGGTTTGCTTATGTTGATGAACCATTAACTCAAATTCGAAGGCATGAAACAAATGTTTCTTCTAGTGTGGATAGGATGTTGGATGGTGAAAAGGCTGTACTTAAACAATATGACATCGAATACATAAGGAAAGCTCTTTTCAAAAGAAAGTTGGACATTGAAGTAAATACCGTAGACTATGTTTCCATTTTGTTCAGGTTTGGTTTTTGGGAAAATGGATTGATAGAATTGAAAGCTCTATTAAAAAAGGGAAGTAAATTTTATAATTTATATTTCCATCTGGGCCTTTATTATTTGAAATCAAATGAACTAGAGCAAGCGCTGGGCTATTTTGAAGAGTCTATAATGTATAAGAATGATCATGGTGCTGCTCTAAATAATGCAGGGGCTTTGCATTTGCTGAAAGGGAATAGAAAAACAGCAGAAAAATATTTGGGGCTGGCTATACAATATTTTCCCCTGTATCTTGATGCAAAATATAATTATGATATTTTGGGAAAAAAAGACGTATTATTAGGGAAAATAAAATTCACCTGGAGGGAATTGAGAAATGTTCTAACAATCTATAATGGATAAACCGCACGAGGTATTATAAATATCATTGCAAAACAAAAAACGTTGAGATTGTAGATCCTAAAAAATTGTTTAAAGAGGGAGATCCCCGTTGGGAAAAGTAATAACATATGGTACTTTTGATATTTTTCATGAAGGACATTATAGGCTTCTTGAACGTGCTAAACAGCTTGGTAATTATCTGATTGTGGGTGTAACAACAGAAAATTTTGATGATAGTCGCGGAAAGCTAAACGTACAAGAGAGCTTAATGAAACGTATAGATAATGTTAGAAATAGTGGGTTGGCTGATGAAATTATTATTGAAGAGTATGAAGGGCAAAAAATAAACGACATCCAGAAATATGAAATAGATGTTTTCGCAATTGGTTCTGATTGGGTAGGTAAATTTGACTATCTTAAGGAGTACTGTCAAGTTGTTTATTTGGAACGAACAAAAGGTATATCAAGCACCCAATTAAGGGAGGCCAGTGGTGGAATCCTCAAAATGGGTTTAATAGGTTATGGGCGTATAGCAAACAGATTTATTGTTGAATCAAAATTTGTAAGTGGCATTAATGTTGAAGGTGTTTATGGTCTAGATCCCGATTCCCTAAAAAACTTCATTAAGAAACATGAATTAGCATTTTATGAAACTGATCTAGATGTTTTCTTCAATAAAGTAGATGCAATATATATAGCATCACCTCATTTAACACATTATGACTATATAAAAAGCTCATTGGTTAAAGGTAAGCATGTTCTTTGTGAAAAACCAATTGTTTTATCTGGAAGCCAAGCGCAAGAAGTTTTTCAGCTAGCCCAAAAAAATAACTGCATTTTATTGGAGGCTATAAAAACAGCGTATGCGCCTGGTTTTATTAGGCTTGTTAGTGTTGTAAAGAGCGGATTAATTGGGCGGATAAAAAACATAGATGCTACGTTTACCAAACTTGTAAATGGAAATATTCGAGAACTAAAAGCCGAAACCGCAGGTGGTAGCGTGACAGAACTTGCTTCTTATCCTTTATTGGCTATTATAAAATTGCTTGGCAGTGATTTTGAAGAAATTGGGTTTTGCTCATATTTTGACGAAACTGAAGATATTGATTTGTTTACTAAGATTAATATTAGGTACAAAAACGCAATTGCTACTGCGAAAGTTGGACTTGGCGTAAAATCGGAGGGTGATTTGGTTATTTCAGGGACCAAAGGTTATGTTTACGTGCCATCACCATGGTGGAAAACCGAGTATTTTGAGGTTAAATACGAGGATTCGGGAAGAAATAAAAAACATTATTACAAGTTTGAAGATGATGGGTTAAGATATGAGCTAGCTGAATTTACATCTATGATTAAAAAAAGAAACCATCAAACATACAAACTTTTACCATCGGAATCTATTGCCATCAATAGCGTGATAGAGAAGTTTATAAGTCGCATAAATGTAAAGGAGATTTAGCTATGCTTTTGGAGGAAGAGGATATGTTTGGTGTTTATAACAGCGTTGCCTAGCAGTTAAAGCTTGGCAAAACAACGATCGGTATATTCAGAAATAGGATGTGTAGCAATGCAAAAAGATTTAGTGCTGTTTGGGGCTTCACGCTTGGGCGAAATTGCTCTAAAAAAAATAATATCGAATAATGTTTATCATGTTGTTTATTTTTCGGATAACGATCAAAAAAAATGGGGGGAAAGAATAGGCGGAATTGAAGTAATTCCTCCGAGTATGATTCTGCCGTTAGCTAGCAACAGTGATGTGGTTATAGCTAGCCAATACGATCTGGCAATTGCAAAACAGCTGTTTGAGGCGAATATTAAAAAATTTGGGGTAATTGATGAGACATCGTGGGAAATAGATTTTTTTGATTATAGGCATGTAAAAAGCTTGGATAAAAAGAATAACAAAATATCGTTGATTATGAATAATAACTCAGGTTCCAATACCCTTGCCCTCTATAAAAATGTTACTGACAAAATCGCTAAAGCATATAGTGTTGAGTTAATAGATAGTAAAAATAAAAAAGGGAATTATTACTTAGACTTATTAGAGAGCAAGCTAGTCATGCATACCCATGATGGCTCATTTGATAACACACAAATTAATGTACAATTGTGGCATGGGTTTCCACTGAAAACTTTATCAAATATGGCGAATTTCCCTGAAAATATAAAAACTCGAAATAGCTTACGATGGAGCAAGCTAGACGCCGTAATATCCTATTCACAAACATATAGTACTTTTATGAATGCCTGTTTTGGAATAAATGGAAACAAATACATTATTACCGGTATGCCCAGAAATGATCTGTTGTTTGGAACAGAAGGGAAAAAAAAATTATCTAAGCTTATAAAATGCAATCTCGATAAGAAAAAGGTTATCCTTTATATGCCAACATTTAGGGAAACAATACATGAGTTGACCGATGGCGACGAGAATAAATTTAATATTTTACAAGCTAGTGGTTTTGATATGGAAAAATATGATGATTTTCTCAAAGATCAAGATATAATAATGGTTTTAAAATTTCATCCGGTGCATATTAAACAAGCAACTAATTATATCAAGGAAATGAATCTGAAAAATATTTATATTCTTGATGATATTTCACTTAACCAATCTAGCTTGGATTTATATGAAATAATAAATGCAGCTGACCTATTAATAACAGATTATTCATCTATTTATTTTGACTTTTTACTTTTAGATAAACCTATTATATTCGTGCCATTGGATTTACAAGAATATAAAAATAGCAGAGGTTTTTTGATAGAAAATTACGATTTTTGGACACCGGGGCCAAAATGTTTTATTTTAGATCAACTAATGGACGAAATAAAAAAGAGTTTGAATTATCATAGCTACTATCAAAGGGAAAGGAAAACTATTTGCAATATAGTACACCATTACAAAGATGCAAATTCAAGCCTGAGGGTATGGGAATTAATTGATAGTTTAATGAAAAAATCCATTAATGGATAAACAATAAAGTCTTGATGTTTTGTAAGCGTGATCAGCTGTTGTTTGGAAAATGCAAATGTATGCAAAAATTATGTTTTAACTTGTATTACTGTTTATCTTATTTGAGAGGAGCACATTATGAAAGTAATGGTTAGTCATATACCTAATACCTTTAATTATGGCTCAGCTATGATGGCAATAAATTTGATTTATTATCTTAATAAAAAAATTAATGATAATGTTGGTTTTTTTGTTGATACAAGAACAGACGAGGATCTGCAAAATTTAATTAAAAGCACCGGCTTGAAAAATATAGAAGCTAATAATAAGTTGCCGGATAAAAAAGACTTTATTGCTACCGGGAAAAATGTAAATATGGATCTTAACTGGATTGGTGCGTATTGTGATGAAATAACTAATTATTATAATTGTTTTATTGTGCTTGGAGGTGATGATTTATCTGAGTACTATTCAAAGGAACAGGTTACATATGAACTTTTTAAAATTAATAGGATCGCAGCCAAAATACCAGTGCTTTTAATTGGACAAACTGTTGGACCGTTTACTGCATGGCGGAAGGGTTATGCTGTGGATATGTTAAAAACAAGCCGAATATTTACTAGGGACTATTTAACAAGTGAATATCTAAAAAATGAATTGGGTATT
>DUNV01000092.1 GCA_012839215.1 Bacillota bacterium | reverse complement strand
CCCAGGCCGCTATTACCGAAAAAGACCAATAATTGTGGGAGTAGAATCTCATTTTATTTATTGAGTTATAGGCTATTAAATAAAACAAGGTATCGTGCCTGATGTAAAGGGCGACACCTTGTTTTTTTTATCGAGTGGGCCAGTCAAGATATATGATACAATGAACAGTAGATTTATATGTAGGGAACGGGGGGCGGCCAAAGGTGTGCCCCCACGCATTATAGATGTAACGTTGTAGGGGCTTGGCTTTGCTGACCCGCTTATGACATATCAGTAGCATTAAGCGAAGTAAGGACTAATGATAGTAAAATAAAAATTAGTTGCACATCATTTATAATGCATCTGCCCGGTTGGAGTTTTATCTAGCTATCTTTTAAATCCACATACAGCGATCCATCGGTGGCCAGGGAGGCTAAAAAGACACGGGATATATCATTTATTCCTTGCTCCCTTAGTTTATTTTCCAACCAGCTTTGGTCGAGGTTATTTTTCCGTAAATTATCCGGCAGTATTTCCCCATCACTGATGATGACAGAGGGAAGGCCCTCGTATTGGGTTGGGATATTTAAGTCCTTTGGCGCCAGGGGTCTACTCTGGGATTTTTTCAGCACACTTATGCCGCCGTCAATCTCCAGTACGGCAAACTCCACATCACTAAGGTTATAAATACCTTTGTTCCTCAGCGCCGCAAGCACTTCGGCGATATTGTAATGCATCCTGGAGATATTTTTTTCTATAAATTTCCCGTTTTTAATGAATATTACCGGTTCGCCCTCAAGTAGCCTGCGGGCCGGGCGGCTTTTGACCGCGATTCTGTTAGTTAGTAAATCTGCGGCGACGATGGCCGCCGGTGCCAGAAAAAATTCCGGACCCTGCTCGGGATTGGTAATATAGCTTGAAAACAAACTTCCCATTATGCTCACCGTAAAAAAATCGAAATAGTTTAATTGGGTAATGGATTTACGCCCGGTGAGGCGCAGGAGAAGAAGAACGAAAAGAAAAGATCCCAAGGAACGTTTTAATAAAGACAATCTTAAAAGCCCCTTTTTTCTTATTAAGTCCATTTTCTCCTGTTTTAATTCAGGTTTTTTCAGGGCGACACTGGTGATATGCCGTGTCCCGGCCAATTTTCCGTTAAAAAGGGATATTGATTACAACCACGAATATTACTATTGAGGGAAACATTTGAAGTTTACCATGGTAAAACATTTTGTATCTTCTCAATTAACTGTGTCCATAGGGATGAAACAAATCCACTTAGGGAACGCCAAAAAAGGGTAAGATGCCCGGCTCTGGCAACATCATCGCTGGCTAGCAGTGGTTCTTCCTTGAGGACGGTGCCGTCGAGAATGATCTCTACTTTTCCCAGCGGAGTTCCTTTCGACACCGGGCTGGTAACAATCTCCGGCACGTCCATGCGGATTTCCAGATCATCTTTGCGATCATAGGGGATGACCACCTCGGTATCATTGCCTACTTCTAGTTGAATCTCCTTTTCTTCTCCTTTGGAAACCGCCGTAGTGGCAACGATTTCACCTGCCGTGAAAACTGTTTCCAGGCAATAATTTCTAAAGGCGAAATTTAGCAGGGCTTCACTATCTTTTTGGCGGATGCCCTCGCTGGAGGCATTAAAAATAACGGATATAAAGCGCATCCCATTTTGCTCGGCAGTTCCGGCCAGACAGTAGCCAGCATCGGTGGTATGCCCGGTCTTTAAGCCATCGGCCCCGGGAAAGCGCCCCAGTAGCGGGTTACGGTTCATCTGGGAGATACCATTGAAGGTGAACCCTTCCTGGGAATACAGATCGAGAACCTCGGGGTACTTGTTGATCAGGCTATGGGAAAGGAGGGCGATATCTTCGGCGGTACTGTAATGATCAGGGTGAGGGAGTCCGGAGGCATTTTCAAACCGTGTATTTTTGAGGTTTAACTCTCTGGCCTTGTTATTCATTTCTTGAACAAAGGATGCCTCCAGGCCTGAGAGATGTTCCGCCAAGGCAACACAGGCATCATTGGCTGAAACGACGGCGATTCCGGTAACAAGATCCCTGAAAGCCACACTATCACCGGCGTTGAGGAACATCTGCGATCCGCCTGTTTTCCAGGCCTTCTCGCTAATGACTACCTTATCATCCCAAGACACCCTGCCCTCTTCCCTGGCCTCAAAGGCCAGGAACAGGGTCATAATTTTCGTCAGGCTGGCAGGCGGCATCCGTTCGGAGCCGTTCTGGGAAAAAAGTATTTCTCCGCGGGAAAATTCCATGAGTACTGCTGCCGGGGAACTGATTTCCGGGAAAGATGCCGGCGCCGACTCGGCCCTGGCAAAGAGGGCCAGTGGGCTTATTCCTAATAGTATGATTAGTGCGGGGGCGATGATTTTCCTGATTCGTTTTAACATGCAGGTTTCCTCCTTCTTCGTCAACTTATTCTCTCATAAAGGGGAATGAAAATTCAAGTGAAATATTCAGGAAATGCTTAAAAAAACTTGGGGGGATTAAAAATGATTATTTTGGGGTTAAATGGCAGTCCCCATCGCCAGGGAAACACCGCTGCCTTGCTGAAGGTTGCCCTGGAGGCGGCAGGTGAATTGGGCGTCCAAACCGAAGAAGTATTTGTACAGGAAATAATGGAGAAACTTGACAGGCCCTATTGTACTGCTTGTTCGTCGCCCTGCACGGGGAAATGTTACCGGGGAACGGAATTGGAACAGGTTTTCAAGCGGTTGGGGGAGGCCGATGGGGTGCTGATGGCCAGTCCCGTCTATTTTGGCACTGCCTCGGCCCAGCTAAAAAGTTTTTGGGATAAAACCCGCCGCCTGAGGGGGGAGAAAAGGTTGCTTAATGTTGTGGGGGGGGCAATCAGTTCGGGCGGCTCCCGTTTCGGTGGACAGGAAACAACGCTGCGGGCCCTGCATAGTATGATGCTCATCCAGGGGATGCTCATAGCCGGGGATTGCTATGATGAAAAAGCTCCCGGTCACCACGGGGTTTGTTCCCAGCAACCCACCGAAGATGATTCCTATGCACTGAAAAGGGCTGCCGTGCTTGGGAAAAGGGTTGCCCAGGTATCCCTGGCTACCGGGTCTCTCCGTCAAAACAGGCCCCTGGGCAGGCCCCCCAAAGGGTAAGTACTCCATATCTGCTCCCCCCGGGATTTTGCCCGGGGGGGCCTAGATTTTGGCTAGTCGTTTTTCCATGTTTTGCTAAAACCAACCAAAAGGGGAAAAGGGAAAGTGCATCTGCGCAAACAAAGGGAGGAGTGGGAGGAACAGTTTTTGTCCCCCTTGGCCTCCTTGAGCAAAAAAAGCCGCGGGCGGAGGGAGCCGGAAACTGAGTGCAATGTTAGGACTGCATTTCAAAGGGACAGGGATCGGATCATCCACTCGAAGGCGTTCCGACGCCTCAAACATAAAACCCAGGTTTTCATCGCCCCCAGTGGTGATCATTATCGCACACGTCTAACGCATACACTGGAGGTTGCCCAGATCGCCCGGACAGTTTCCAGGGTCCTTCTGCTCAATGAGGATCTCACAGAGGCCATTGCCCTGGGGCATGATCTGGGGCATACCCCCTTTGGACATGCAGGGGAGATGGCGCTGGCAGAACTCTACCCCGGGGGTTTCAAACATAACGAACAAAGTCTACGGGTAGTCGATTATCTAGAAGGTGAAAAAGGGCTTAATCTGACCTTTGAGGTCCGCGATGGAATACTGAACCACACTGGGGAAAAGGAACCCCAAACTTTGGAGGGTTCCCTAGTTAGAATCTGCGATCGTATTGCCTATATAAACCATGATATTGATGATGCTTTGCGAGCCGGGATCCTTAGGCCCGAGCAGCTTCCCGCGCCTGAGATGGAGCTTTTGGGTAAAAGCGGCTCGCAGAGATTGAACACCATGATCCGCGACCTGATGGAAAATAGTTGGGGCAAACCCTATGTCACCCTAAGTGCAACTCTGCAGGAGGTTACCAAGAGTCTGCGCGATTTTTTGTTCAGGCATGTCTATACCGGTTCTCCTGCCAAGCAGGAAGAGGAAAAGGCTAAAAATGTAGTGAAAATGCTTTACAATTACTGGGTGGAAAACTACGAGTTATTACCATCTAAAAGCAATGTTCCTGGCGAGGGGGCAGAACGTTCTGTGTGTGACTATATTGCCGGTATGACAGATCATTATATTATTTCACTTTACGGGGACCTTTTTCTTCCAAAGCCATGGAAAGAATAACGAAACTTCGGGAAAAGGTAATAAGGGAATCAGTTAGAATAATAAATGGTATTTAGTATATAATATGAGTGATTCCAGGGCAAGGGATTTTATCCTAAAGAAAATTTTGGGTAAAGGGCAGGAATATTTTCCAGGTATAGCGAATATAATATATAGGTTAGGGTGAAAAAGGAGGCCTGGGAGCGAGGAAATGCTGGGGATGTTTCACGGACTGGTTCGCAAGGTCAAAGCAGATGAACTTATGCCTGCCTCGTCTCTTCGGGATGAGGTTTTTTAACACCTTTTTTACACTTGTGAAAGGCCTTGGGGGATAATATGTCTTTAATTCCGGAAACCATTATTGAGGAAATACGCGGCCGACTGGATATCGTCAATATAGTATCCCAATACCTGGAGATTAAGAAGGTGGGGCGGAACTATACGGGCCTTTGTCCTTTTCATGCGGAGAAGACGCCGTCTTTTACTGTATCGCCCGAAAAACAGATTTACCACTGTTTTGGTTGTCAAAGCGGGGGGAACCTGTTTACTTTTATTATGCAGATTGAAGATCTTAGTTTCCCGGAGGCCGTGCGTTTTCTTGGGGAAAAGGCTGGAGTTAAGGTAGAGGATCGAAACTTTACTGCTGAGGAAAAAAAAGCCTTTTTATTGAAAGAAAAAATGCAGGATCTCTTGAATACGGCCAAGAAGTATTATGAGGAGATGCTGGTTAAGGATTTAAGAGGGAAGAAGGCCTATTCCTACCTAACCGGAAGGAAGGTTAATGGGGAGGCCATGCGGGCATTCGGGCTTGGCTTTGCCCCGGATGCCTGGGATGGGCTGAGGGGAAAACTGCAAAGCCTGAAAATGGAACTTGAACTGGCTTACAGGGTTGGTGTATTGGGAAAAAAGGGATCAAGGTTTTACGATTACTTTCGGGGTCGGATAATATTTCCTATTTGGGACCACCATGGTCGATTGACCGGTTTTGGTGGGCGGCTCATCGATCAGGGTGAGCCGAGGTACCTGAATACTCCCGAAACACCCCTCTTTAGTAAGGGTAAAACCCTCTATGGTTTGCATCTGGCACTTCCCCATATCCGGAGGGAAAAAGAGGCTGTACTCGTGGAGGGGTACCTTGATGTTATCCTTCTTCATCAGCACGGCATTAAAACAGCAGTTGCGCCGCTAGGAACTTCCCTAACAGAAAATCATGTCTCACTTCTAAGGGGCCGTTTGGAAAGTATTACAATGGTTTTCGATGGGGATGCAGGGGGGGAAAAGGCAGCGATGCGGGGCCTAGAACTTCTTAAAAATGAAGGTTGCCGGGTGAGGGTTGCCGAGTTGCCGGAAGGAATGGATCCGGCAGATTACATCCTGCAAAATGGACCGGAACACTTTAATAAGGATATTTTAGGCAGGGCCAGATCGCTAGTCAGCCACCAGTTATACAGCATTAGGAAGGGAAACAGTCTGCAAAAGGAAGAGGATCGTTTGCAATATTGGCGGAAGGCACGTAAAATTTTAGCCAATTTGTCCGAGCCCCTGGAAAAAGAAGAGTATTTAAAAAAAATTGCTGTGGAAATAAACCAGCCCCTAGAGGTATTGCGTGGGGATTTGGAGAAGTCTTCTTTGGGAAGCAGGCGTTCGCCAGGAAATAACCGTAAAGTTCTTCCTGCCCCGAAGAATACAAAATCTTCTTTGAGAGAACTTGCTGAAAAAGAACTACTTTCCTCTGTGCTACAGGATCCTATCCTCAGCGAGGAACTATGGGAAAAGATAGATCCGGATTTTTTTACACCCGGACCATTTCGGGAAATTGCCTGTAGCATGCATGATCTCTACCTAGAGGGGCAGGAGGCAGACGTTTCAACTATTTTAGGTAATTTTTCTAATCAGGAAATGCATACACTGATTACAAAGATGGCTACCCCCGTAAGGCGGGGGGAGGATGCTAGGGCACGCAAAAGGATGAACGACTGTTTAAAAAGGCTCAGGGTATTGCAATGGACTGAGGAAAGGGAAAGATTGCAGAAATCCATTCAGGAACAAGCCGGGATTGAGGAAATCAGTGCCACCCTGAGAAAACTCCAGGATCTGAAGGTCAGGGAAGAAGAGCTCTATCGCTCCGTGGAAGGAGAGAATGTCGATGGCTAAAGAAGTAGAAAAAAAATTATCTGTTCAAGAGGTTCAGGCTTCCCTTTTCCACAAAGGGAAGAAAAAAGGTAAACTAACCTACAAGGAAATTATTGATGCATTGCAGGACTTTAATTTGAATGCTGAGTCTATCGACGATTTTTATGATGAGCTCTCCCGCAAGGGTATTGAGGTTGTTGGTGAAATTGTCGAGGTGGAAACACTCGATGACGATAAGCCTGCCAACGAAGAAGAGGTAAACACCTATATTCCGGAAGGTATTAGTATTAACGATCCTGTACGTATGTACCTAAAGGAAATAGGCAAAATTCCGCTTTTGACACCCGAAGAAGAAATCGATCTAGCCAAGGGTATGGAGGACGGCGATGAGGAATCCAAAAGAAGCCTGGCTGAGGCAAATCTACGGCTGGTTGTCAGCATCGCCAAAAAATATGTTGGCAGGGGGATGCTTTTCCTTGATTTAATCCAGGAAGGGAACTTGGGCCTGATCAAAGCCGTAGAAAAATTTGATTACCGCAAGGGTTATAAATTCAGCACCTACGCGACATGGTGGATTAGGCAGGCTATTACCAGGGCTATTGCCGATCAGGCCAGGACTATTCGCATCCCGGTGCATATGGTGGAAACGATCAATAAGCTCATCCGGGTCTCCCGGCAGCTGGTCCAGGAACTGGGCAGGGATCCAAGCCCGGAAGAAATTGCCCAGGAAATGGATGTTAGCGTAGAAAGAGTCAGGGAAATATTGAAAATAGCCCAGGAACCAGTTTCTCTAGAAACTCCCATAGGTGAGGAAGACGATAGCCATTTGGGGGATTTTATTGAGGATCAGGAGGTCCTAGCCCCGGCAGATGCGGCGGCATTTGAACTGCTGCGGGAACAACTAGAAGATGTTCTTGATACACTGACCCCCCGGGAACAAAAGGTCTTGCGTTTGCGGTTCGGTCTCGACGATGGGCGTACCCGTACCCTGGAGGAAGTGGGTCAGGTTTTCGGCGTGACCAGGGAACGCATCCGGCAGATCGAAGCCAAGGCATTGCGTAAGCTGAGACATCCCATGCGCAGCAAGCGATTAAAGGATTATCTGGACTAGGATCTGCACATACATTTTTTATAAATGGTCGGCAAGGCACTTGACTGTACCGCCGATATCCGTTATAATAACTTTTGTG
>DUNV01000091.1 GCA_012839215.1 Bacillota bacterium | reverse complement strand
TGTAAAAGACACGGTTATCCCCCATAACATGACAGAAGTAAAGAATAACCGGCCGTGTATCCCCGAAGTCCTCTATCTCCCCGGCCACCTCTATGTTAACCCCCCTTTGTTCAGCAGAAAAGCTCCCACCGGGGGTGCCACCGGGATAAACCTCGGGGACGATCCCCTCAACGAGAATTTCCACCTCTTCAACGGTGGGAAACTGCAAGAGGGTAAAAACGACGCTGTTGATGGCCTCCCTTTCCAGGCCCGTATCGTAATCCAGAAAGGAACTGCTGAGATCGACCCGGGCCAGTCCATCCCTGATTGACAGGCCCAATACCTCTGTCGAAGGGGGCAATAAGGGTACAAGACCAAAACGCATTTCCTGGGCAGGAGTGGGCCCGGCAATGAGTTTGCCCAGGGCGGCCCTCCCGATCCCCTCCGTCCAGGGTGCGGCAATGGTAACAGGCAAAAGGTATTTACCATTTTCTTCCATGAAGAAAACCTTGTAACTGAAAATACCCTCGGGCAAAACATCCTCCAGAAGTTTGCTACCATCCTCCCCGCTGGAAGGGGGGACAATTTCTTCAACTTCTCTTTCGCTGTCTGTTCTGTCCAGCAGCCGTGGCACAATATCCTGCAGGCACCCCGCCGGCAATAAAAGAAACAGCAGAAAGAGAAAGAACACCGCTATCCGTTTTCTGCAGCTTTTTCCCTTCACCTTGCTTTCCCCTTTCGCATAAAACTTATTTGTATCTAATATTTATAGCCGGTGAAGGAAAATTATGAAAAAGGTTTATTGCTGGTTGAGGATGATCTGGTATGCCCTGATACTTTCCCCAAGTAGTTTGCTGGCCAGTTCCTGGAAAACCCCGGCCGGCCCGCTGACAAAAAAGCGGCTCCGGCAACCATTTACTGCCGAGGAGTTCAATATTTGCTTTTTTTCCATGACTTCCCTAGTTTCACGGGCTGTTTCCTCGGCTGAACTGATTAGTGTCACATCGGGGCCCATGACCCCCTGAATGACATCCGCCATGAGAGGATAATGTGTGCAGCCCAAAATAAGCGTATCTATCCCGGCATCTTTCAGTGGGGAAAGGTAGACCCTGGCCACCTGCCTGGCCTCCGGAGTTCCCGCCAGATCGTTTTCTACCAACAGGACAAACAGTGGACAGGCCTGGCTATAAAGCTTAAGATCGGGGGCAATCCTCCTGAATGCAGCTCCATACGCGCCGCTTTCTATTGTACCTTGTGTACCTATGACACCAACTTTACCATTCCTTGTCCGTGCCAGTGCAGCCCTTATCCCCGGTTCAATTACGCCCAGGAGGGGTAGATCGGTCCTTTCCCGATAGTGCTCCAGACCCGCCGCCGTGGCGGAATTGCAGGCGACAATTAAAGTCTTGATATCCTGCGTCTGTAAAAAATCCATAATTTCAAAAACAAAACCCCTTACCTGTTTTTGGGGCCTGGGGCCATAAGGAAACCGCGCCGTATCTCCAAAATAAATAATTTTTTCTGCCGGCAGCTGATTAAAAATTTCTTTGACGACGGTTAACCCTCCAACCCCGGAATCGAACAAAGCTATCGCCTTATTATCCCCCAAAAAAAGAACCCCCTGTCACTTATTTACTATTTTGCCTTTCTACGGGGGAAAAATCCCCCGACTATTTTACGCGTGTCCATAACCGAAATGAAAGCCTTTTTATCTTCTCCCTCAATAAGCTTCATCAAACGCGGCAAATCCCTTCTTTTCAGGAGAACATAAAGAATATTATGGGTGCCATCTTTTCCACTGCCCTCCACCTCCGTCACACCAAAGCCGTTTTCACGTAAAAGTTCCTGTAGCTGACCTTCAAATTCAACAGAGATGATTTGCACATTGACATATCCCAGTGCTATAAAGTTTTCGATCATGCCCCCAATATATGTACCTGTGGCAAAACCGCCAGCATAAAAAAGTAAATTGATAGGATTATCCACATGCTTGACAACCTGGCTCAGTGCCGTTATATAACAGCTCGCCTCCACAAAACCAATCAATGCCGCCAGAATGGCCCGGCCCCGAAAAACCATTAGAATACGCAGCGTCGCCAGGGACATATCCGTTACCCTGGCAAAGAAAATAAACAAACCGACAGCTATGACCCCAATTGCTTTTTTTCACCACTTTCCCCCGGTTTATTTCTAATAGACTTAGATCCCTTGGCGCTTTAATACTCCTTGGAATCCTCCGATTGCCCCCTTGAGGATCAGGGCGCACCTTGTTAAAATCAGTGTAACAACTGGTTAAATAAGTGTCAATAATTTTCACTTTTAGTAAAAACATTTTCCTTTAATTTATAGAGATGATTACTAGTACTTTATCATTTCCGACATATTAGCCTGTATAGTTCCTTTTTTCGTTTCTTTTGCCACTATTTAGATAAAAAGCTTATTTTTTTTTAAGAAAACATTGTTAGGCTTGCTTTTTAATATAGTATTTCTTAATATTCTATGTTAAAATTGCAATGTATATTGCACAGAGCAAATATACTTTTTATTTTATTTTGGGACAAGCTTGGCAGTAAAATTTTTAAAAGAGGTGGGGTTGTTATATGGAGCCTGTCTTGGAAATCCGTTGGCATGCCAGGGGTGGACAGGGAGCGGTAACAGCTGCCAAAACTTTGGCAGAAATGTCCTTGACCAAAGATATGTTCTTTCAGGCCTTCCCTGAATACGGGCCGGAAAGAATGGGAGCACCTATTCAGTGCTTTAACCGTCTCAGCAAAGAAAAGATTAGCACCTACTGTGGGGTAACCAATCCCCAGATCGTCATCGTTGTAGATCACACTTTGCTGGATATCGTCGATATTACATCCGGCCTGGGCGATGATGGCATCATTATCGTTAATACTACCTCCCTGCCGGATCAGATCAGGGCTAAATTAAACATTAACGGGAGAAAGCTCTATACCATTGATGCGACGCATATTTCCCTGGAGGAACTGCGCAGATTTATGCCCAATATCCCCATGTTGGGAGCCTTGCTGAAGGTTACGGGCCTGCTGACAAAGGAAGAGGCCGTCACATTTTTGGAGGATTCCTTTGGCAAAAAGTTTCCCCCCAAAGTGGTGGAAAGCAATGTTGTGGCCCTGAACCGAGCATTTGAGGAGGTGAAAGCGGAATGACCTGGGATATAGAAAAAATTCAAGACTGGAAATGGACAGAACATCCCCCTGGAGGGGTCATCAAGGCTCCTGGTAACTCCCGCCAGTTTAAAACAGGTGGATGGAGGGCCTTTCGTCCGGTCCGGGATGAAAATAAGTGTTCACAGTGCCTTGTCTGTTATGTTTTTTGCCCCGATAGCGCCATCATTACCAAGGATGACAAAGTAGTGGAAATTGATTACCGTTTTTGCAAGGGCTGTGGAATATGTGCCCAGGAATGTCCCCGGGATGCCATCGAGATGCGTGATGAAACAGGGGACTGACTTTAAATTATTAGATGCCCAGTTAATAATAAAGGAGGACGGACATGAATTCGTTGGTAAAAACAGCAGCGCTCGTTGGAACTGATGCTGTAGCTGAAGCCATGCGGCAGATAAATCCCGATGTTGTAGCTGCTTATCCAATTACTCCCCAAACAGCTATAGTTGAAACTTTTTCCCAGATGGTTGCCGACGGGCAGGTAAAAACCCATATGATCGCTGTAGAAAGCGAGCATAGTGCCATGAGTGCCACTATCGGTGCAGCCTCCTCCGGTGTACGGGCAATGACCTGCACTTCCTCCCAGGGGCTGGCCTATATGTGGGAACTTCTCTATGTTGCTTCCGGCTTGCGCCTTCCCATTGTCATGCCCAATGTCAACCGCTCTCTTTCCGCCCCTATCAACATTCACTGCGATCACGGAGATAGCATGGGGGCCAGGGATTCCGGATGGATCCAGCTCTTCTCTGAAAATGCCCAGGAAGCCTATGACAACACTATTCAGGCCCTACGCATTGCCGAACATCCTGATGTTAAATTGCCGGTGATGGTTCTCCTCGACGGATTTATTATCTCTCATTCAATAGACAGGCTCGATCTCCAAGATGATACGAGCATACAAAACTTTATCGGGGTTAGGAAACCGGCTTTTTCGGTACTCGATGCTAAAAGCCCAACCAGCGTCGGTACTTTCGATTCATTGTATGGCTATTTCTTTGAGTTTAAACGCCAACAAGAAGAAGGAATGGCAAACGCCATCAAAGTGATTCAAGAAGTTGGAAAGGAATATGGGGAACTTTCCGGGCGCCCTTATGGCCTTTTTGAAACAGTTGGCATGGATGATGCTGAGTATGCCATTATCGCCACAGGTTCAGCCGCCGGCACAATTCGTACCGAGGTGGAAAAACTCCGTTCCAAGGGAATTCCTGTAGGAATGATTAAGCTTCGTTCTTTTCGCCCCTTCCCGGCTGCACAACTGGCAAATCTTCTTTCTGGCCTTAAGGCAGTAGCCGTTTTTGATCGTTCCAGTACTTTCGCCGGCAACACTGGCGGTCCCATCTTCATCGAACTGCGCTCCTCATTATATGAAATGGAAAAGAAACCACAAATTATCAACTTTGTCTACGGTCTCGGCGGCCGCGATCTATCTATCGAGCTAATAACGAAAGCTGCCGACGAACTTTTGGAAATAAAACAAAATGGGTTTGCTCAACCTTATGTCAATTATCTTGGACTAAGGGAGTAGGAGGTGAAAGCATGTCAACAAATTTAAAAAATCTCGTCAAAAAACCGCAGATATTATCCGGCGGCCACAGGCTCTGCGCGGGTTGCGGGGCTCCCATCGCCGTCAGGCAGGTTCTAATGGGCATGCCGGATGACGCAAAGATAGTGGTAGCCTGCCCAACAGGTTGCCTGGAGGTATCGACGACGATCTATCCTTATACCTCCTGGAACTGTTCCTATATCCACAGCGCCTTTGAAAACGCCGCTGCTACGCTGAGCGGGGTGGAAACTGCCTACCGCTCGCTGAAAGATCAGGGACAAATAGATGAGGATTATCGTTTTATCGTCTTCGGAGGAGACGGTGGGACTTATGATATCGGCTTTCAATCCCTTTCCGGTGTTTTGGAAAGAGGACACCGCCTTATTTACGTCTGTTACAACAATGAAGCCTATATGAACACAGGTATCCAGCGCTCAGGCGCAACCATTAAGGGGACCTGGACGACAACGAGCCCCCATGGGAGTAATAGCTATGGGAAGAAGGAAAATCAGAAAAACCTGACAGCCATTGCCGCGGCACACAACGTTCCCTACGTGGCCCAGGGCTCCATCAGCCATTGGAAGGACCTGGTCCGCAAGGCACAGAAGGCCTTTGCCGCAGATGGTCCCGTTTTCCTCAACGTGCTGTCACCCTGTCACCGGGGTTGGCGTTTCCCCATGGAAAAAACTGTCGAAATTGCCAAGTTGGCCGTGCAAACCTGTATGTGGCCCCTTTATGAAGTGGAAAATGGAGAGTGGAAACTGACTACCAAAGTGCGGGATAAAAAGCCCATCGAGGAATACTTGAAACCCCAGGGCCGCTTTGGACACCTCTTCAAAAAGAATCCGGAGGTAATAGAGGCAATACAGGAAAATGTAGATCAGGAGTGGGAAAAACTGCTCCAACTCTGCGGGGAAAAATAAGAATTCATGGAAACCTGGGGACCGGTTAATAATCATAACCGGTCCCCCTTTAAATAAATACGCCACGCACAGACAGATGACAAAACCATCCTTAATTTAAAGCAAAATTAATGGATAAATTTTTTTATCTCCTGCCAAAGCTCTTCAGGGCGGAAAGGCTTGGTCATATATGAATCGGCCCCTACTTCCATGGCACGCTTCCTGCTCTCCTCTTCCACTTTGGCGGTAAGGACAACAATGGGAATATTATTGGTCCCTTCTCTGGATTTAAGATCCTGGCAAACGGCATAACCATCCAGTTTGGGCAACATTAGATCAAGCAAAATTAAGTCCGGCTTTTCCCTGATAGCAGTCTCGATGGCCTCTTCACCGTCCTCAACGACCAAAACATCATAATTGGCCACCTCGAGGCAGGTTTTTACTCCCAAAATAATATTTTTTTCGTCTTCAACAAGTAGTATTTTCTTAGGCATCCCCATAATTTACCTCCTTTAAAAACCATTTTAGCTCCTGCCCACCGGTATCGAAAAACTAAAAGTGGAACCTTTTCCCGGCTCGCTTTTTAGCCAGATTTCCCCGCCGTGTGCCTCTACGATTTCCTTACAAATGGCCAGCCCAAGTCCGGCACCGCCGGATCCACCATCAACCTGAACAAATTTTTGAAAAATTTTATCGTGATATTCAGGGGGTATTCCCTTACCCGTATCCTGCACGGAAAAAATAACTTTTGTTCCTTTTCTCAGCGCCTTGACGATAATGGAACCCTTCACCCCGGTATAGCGCAAGGCATTCCCCACCAGGTTGGTTACTACCCAGATAATCTTGTTGACATCGGCCTTGACCAGGGGCGGATCCCCTGGCACTTTTGTATATAAGGATATGTTTTTATGTTCTGCCTGAAGTTTGAGGGTAGCAAGGGCAGCATCAATAATATCATAGGCACTGACATCCTCCAGCTCCATACTGATTGATCCGGTTTCCATGCGGGAAAGATCAAGGAGATTATTGGCTAGGCGCAGGAGACGAGTACAGTCGCTTTCGATGGCCTCCAATAATTCCCTTCCCTTAGGGGAGATCTGGCCAAGTTGACCTGTTTTGATCATACCCACACCCATAAATATGGAAGTGAGGGGTGTGCGAAATTCATGGGAGGCCGTGGCAAAGAAATCAGTTTTATGCTGTTCGATCTCTTTTAGTACTGTAATATCTGTCAAAATAAGAAGGAGAAACTTTTCCTTGGGTGCCTGGGCACCGAAAAAATTCATGGAAACCTTAAAGTATTCTTTTTTGTCCCCTTTAGTTAACTCAATTATTGAATTTTCATGGTTTAGGCTTGGAGTTCTGGAAAAAGCTATCGCCTCGTCGAGCAAACTCATCAGCGGTGGACTTGACAATAAATCCTGAATTCTTTTCCCCCGAAGACTTTCCTCGCTATGGCCAAGGAGTTTCTCCGCCGAAGTATTGCAGGCCCTTATCCGGCATCCCATATCGATGAGAATTACTGTTTCAGGTAGTTCCCGGAAAAAAAGTTTGTAACGTTCTAAAGACACCTTTTTTGCCCCTCCAGAGGGTTCTAAGTTTCTTTTTTACAAAACTTAATATATTATATCACTTGCCGGGAAAGGATAAAAGGATTACTTTCACAAAAGAATACAACAGCCTTTTTAGGCCTAGAATATTTACTATGAAGGTAATTCACCTTATGTTCATTATATCGGCCCCACTTTTACGAATCTATTAAACACTGCCGGAGGTAATAGGCCCTTGTCAGCATACTTTGCCCTCATCGCCTCGTTACCGATTTTATTGGTTATTTTTCTCATGGCCGGGCTAATGTGGCCGGCCACCAGAGCGATGCCTGCTGCCTGGGCAGTTACCGCCTTGCTGGCCTTGTTTGCCTGGAAAATGGAGGGTATACGTATCCTGGCAGCCAGCATCGAGGGCGCCATAGGAGCCTTCAATATCCTGGTTATTGTTTTTGGGGCCATTCTCCTCTTAAACACCTTGCAAAAAAGCGGTGCCATGGAGGTTATCAATGGGGGTTTTTTTGGTATCAGTCCAGATCGCCGCGTGCAGGCTGTTATCGTCGGATGGATGTTTACTTCTTTTGTGGAAGGAGCCGCCGGCTTTGGTACCCCCGCCGCCCTTGCCGCCCCACTTTTAGTTGGCCTTGGTTTTCCACCAGCGGCGGCAGTAACGATCGCCCTGATCTTTGATAGCACCTCGGTGACTTACGGGGCCGTGGGAACTCCCATCATTGTTGGTGTTAGAAATGCCGTGGAAGGAATACTCCCTGCCGCCATCAATATTGAACTATTCCTTTTCCAGGTCGGGGCCTGGTCTGCCCTCTTTCATTTACTGATAGGAACCTTTTTACCTCTTCTGGCCATTATCATTATGGTACGCTTTTTCGGAGAAAATGGTTCCATTAACGAAGGGCTGCAAGCAGCGCCTTTTGCCCTGCTTGGCGGCCTCTCTTTTACTATTCCCTGCTTCCTCATCGCTTTTTTCTTTGGCCCGGAGCTCCCTTCCCTGATCGGTGCCTTAATCGGCATGCCCATCATGCTTTGGGCGGCTAAAAAAAACTTTCTCACTCCCCGCGGCAGATGGGATTTCCCTACTGATCGGGAAAAGACAGCGGATGATGATGGGGCAAAGAAAGCAAGCGATGGGAGCAGCGGCGGGGATCCCACCGGCAAAGCAACCCTGGGTTTACCCCTGGCTTGGGCCCCTTACCTGTTCATCGCCCTCATCCTGGTCATTACCCGTATACCAGCCTTTGGGCTTAAGGATGTGCTGCAGATCTGGTCCATTTCCTGGGATAACATTCTCGGGCAGGAAGGGATTAGTTACTCGTTGCAGCCCCTTTTTTTACCCGGCATCATCCCCTTCCTGCTCATTTCCATCATCACTATTTTCCTACACAGGATGAAAGCTGGAAAGGTCGCGATGGCATGGAAGACCACTTTTGGGCAGCTAATCCCTGCTACCATTGCCTTAATCTTTGCTGTGGCATTTGTGCGGGTAATGGTGCAATCGGGGGTTAACCGGGCCGGCCTGGAAAGCATGCTACTGACCCTCTCTGGTTTTGCCGCACGTTTAGCCGGAGGTCTTTGGCCTCTTCTTTCGCCTTTTACCGGTGTCCTGGGAGCCTTTATTTCAGGCTCCAATACGGTATCCAATCTCCTTTTCGGCGGTTTTCAATACGGCATTGCCGAAAAATCAAGTTTTGCTCCCGCCATTATCCTGGCACTCCAGACCGTCGGTGGTGCCATAGGCAATATGATTGCTGTACACAACGTCGTCGCCGCCTGCACTGTTGTAGGAATCCCCGGACAGGAAGGAAGGATTATACGTTATAACCTCCTGCCGGCACTGGTTTACACCCTTGCGGCAGGCCTGCTAGGGATACTACTTACCTGCCTGTAATACTACTATCACCGAAAATATGCGTTTTACAGCATAATACCCCGGTTTGCGATGGGTTGAAGGGGCCCCTATGTTATTTTGTACAGCAAAATCATCCTTGGCATGGAAGGATATTGTTCTTTTAGTGTAGAATATTTTATTTTTGACCTGATTACATAAAAAAAGAAAGCAGATCCTGTCCCCTAATGTTACTTTGCTGCTTATTTGCCCCCAAGGAGGGACGAAACCATGTCGTTTGGTGAAAAAATGTGTCATGAATTTCTAGAGGAGCTGTCGTCCAAATCACCCGTTCCCGGCGGTGGCGGAGCGGCGGCCATGGGCGGAGCTATGGGCATGGCCCTGTCTAATATGGCCGGCAACCTGACGCTTGGTAAAAAGAGGTATGCCCATGTCCAGGATGAGGTTAAGGAACTTTTAGAAAAAGGTTACAAAATCATGGAGGATTTAAAGACTCTTGTGGATAGAGATGCTGAAATTTTTCAGCCGCTGGCCCGGGCTTATCGTTTACCGGCAGGAACACCCGAACAGGCAAGATACAAGGAGGAAACAATAGAGGCATGCTCCAAGGAGGCCTGCCAAGCCCCGCTGGAAATAATGCGTAAATCCTTCGCGGGAATTAAAATAATAGAAAAAATGGGCCGGATGGGCTCAACACTGGTTATTTCTGATGTAGGATGTGGGGCCGCATTTCTAAAGGCAGCCCTGCTTAGTGCCTCGCTCAACATTATCATTAACACCAATATGATCAAAGATCAGGGATTCGTGCAAACGATCACACAGGAGATGAACGAACTACGGGAAAGCGGCTGTAAAATTGCCGATCAGGCTTGGCAATCTGTAATGGACAAGTTAAAGAAGAGAGG
Organism: Bacillota bacterium; assembly: GCA_012839215.1. Taxonomy (GTDB): domain Bacteria; phylum Bacillota; class Dethiobacteria; order DTU022; family UBA8154; genus DUNV01. Next base: position 7,174 of record DUNV01000091.1, on the reverse strand, counting down.
ATAGTTTAAAGTGGCAAAATTATTAAAAGGCAAAGCTGTTGCTGATTCCATCAAGAAAGACCTTAGCAAAAGGATCGATGCATTGAAGGCCAAAAAGATAATACCCAAGCTGGGTATTATCAGGGTGGGCAACCGCCCGGATGATCTCTTTTATGAGAAAAGTGCCAAGAGGGCTTGTTCCTCGTTGAAAATAGACTGGGAGATATTTGCCTATCCAGAAAGTGTTTCACAGCAGGATCTGGAGGATGCCCTATATAAAAGAGGAAATGATCGTCGGATAAATGGCCTCCTCATCCTTGCCCCCCTGCCCCAAAACCTTGACGAAAAAAAAATACGTTCCCTTATCCCTTGGGAGAAGGATATCGATGGCATGAGCCTAGACAGCGCCGGAAAAGTTTTTGCCGATGATCCTGCCGGTTTTCCACCCTGCACCCCCACCGCCTGCCTGGAACTACTTAAATTTTATGATATTCCCTTGGAAGGAAAGAAAGTTGCTGTTCTGGGTCGCTCTCTCGTTGCCGGTAAGCCCATCTCCATGCTTCTGCTCAGGGAACACGCCACGGTGACCATTTGCCATTCAAAAACGAAAAACTTGGCGGAGGTTTGCAGGGGAGCCGATATCATTGTGGCGGCCATGGGGCGGGCCCGCATGCTCAATAGTAACTACGTAAAAACTGGCCAGATCATTATTGATGTCGGAATAAATGATGATCCTAAAAATTCAGGGCAATATTGTGGCGATGTGAATTTTTCCTCGGTAGAATCCATTGTCTCGGGGATCACCCCTGTCCCCGGCGGCATAGGTTCCATCACAGCGGCTGTTTTATGCAAGCATACCGTCATGGCTTGCGAAATGCAAAACGGATTTTTGGGATAACACATTTTCCGCTCCCCATGCCACTTGCCTGCAGATGGTTCCGCAGAAATACAGGACCCTCAGGCAAATTCACCTGTTACCACCTCAGCCAGGTTTGTGGCATGATCGGCAATTCTTTCCAGATTGCTCAGGATATCCAGGTAGATGACCCCGCTTTCCGGAATACATTCATTGCGGTTAATACGGCCTATATGGCTTTTACGCAGTGATTTTTCCAGATTATCGACGATATCATCCTGTCGAACAACATCCCTGGCCAGATAGCGATCCTCCCTGGAAAATGAATCAATAGCCCGGGCAGTAATTTCATCTACTTTATTAAACATCGTCAGGATTTCCTCCTTTGCCACGGGGGTAATGACTAATTTATCTTCTATGACCGCCTCGGAAAGAAAGGCAATATTGACGGCATGATCTCCGATACGTTCCATATCATTGGCAGCGTTGATTATTCCCGAAACAACAATTGTCTGCCTGTAGGTCAGCGAATGCTGGGAGAGCGATTGTAGATAATGTGTTATTTCCTTTTCCAAACCGTCGATCAACTCTTCCAATTGGAGGATATGGGATAGGCTCTTCAGATTCCCCTTATCAAACATGCTTACTGCCTCCCTGACTGAATCGCGGGCTACATTGGCCATGCGAACCAATTCCTGGCGGGCCCCCTGAATAGCCACAGCCGGCGTCATCAGCATCCGTTTATCAAGATATTTGGAGCCAAATTCCACTACCACGCTTTCCCCAGGATAAATAAAGGTAACCAACTGGACAAAGTACTTAAAAAAGGGAAAGATCAAAACGGTGGTAAAAACATTAAACAGCGTATGTGCGTTAGCGGCCTGCCGGGCTATCGTGCCACCTGTACCTAATATAAAAGCAGTAAAGGGTTTCAAGAAAATAAGGAAAATCAGGACGCCAAAAACATTGAAGATGACATGGGAAAGCGCTGTTCTTCTGGCCGACAGCGACGTGCCAAAACCTGCAATGATGGCGGTAATGCAGGTGCCAATATTCGTGCCTAAAATAAGTGGAATGGCAGTGGCAATCGTAATGGTTTCCTGCAACGAAAGGGCAATAATAATTCCGGTTGTTGCACTGCTGCTTTGGATCACTGCAGTAAAAAGGGCTGCAATAAGGACACCAAGGATCGGTTGTTGGCCAAACCTTACAAGCATATCCAGAAACAAGGGGTTATCCCTTAACACATGCACAGTATTGGACATGGTGATTATTCCGGTAAAGAGGAGCCCAAAACCAAGGATGACCTGGCCTAGATAGCGATGCAATTTGCGCTTGCTGAAATAATTGAGCAGTCCACCAATTCCTACGGCCGGCAGTGCCAAAAAATCCAGCTTGAAGGAAATCATCTGGGCAGTAATGGTAGTGCCAATATTTGATCCCATTATCGCACTGAAGGCCTGGGGCAATGTCATCAGGCCGGCATTGACAAAACCGACCAACATAGCTGTCGTCGTGCTGCTACTCTGGATCACCACCGTTACCGCCGCGCCTGTAAGGACGCCCATGAATGGTTTGCCCGTCAATACCCCCAGAACACGCCTCAAATTATCCCCCGCTACCTTCTGCATTCCCGATGCCATCATCTGGATTCCAAACAGGAAAAGCCCGAGACCTCCTACTATTCCTGCCGCGAGCGCAAAACTCATTTAACCCCTCCCATCACCAGTACAGCTCGAAAATTTTTATACACAAAAATCCAACTGCATTATACAACAAATAATGTCGAAAATCATATAAAAGTTTCCGGTTCCTTTCTTTCGGTAGAGATTTGTGCTATCTTGGCAATTAACTTATTGAATTTATCATTTCCCATATACTTTGCCCCCTGCGGGCAGTTTCTAATACAACGGAAACAGGATATGCACCGCTCAGGATCCACCTTCCCGGTGTCACGGGGATTGATGGCAGACATTGGACATTCCCGGGCACAGGTTCCACAGTTATCACAGCGATCGCTAGTTGAGGGATAAACAGACATTTTTCTGTCTATATAGGGAAAGTTGCCCTTTACCTGCAAATCCCCCATTTGATTAACATTAGTTGCATCATTAATCTTTTCCCTTATTTTTTGGCCAAACAGAAAGGCTTTTTCGTCATCAAGGGAATCAGGCCGCCCGATAGCTACCTCGGGGGAGGCAGCATGTTCCCCAATAAAGGCGGCGGCAGCTAGGCCAACAAGGCCCCTTTGTTCACCGCTTTGTTTTAGTTCGAGCAAAGCATCGTCATAACCTCTATTTCCAAAGGAAACGACAAAAACAGCCGGTGTATTTTCCGCATTAATTTCCCGAAGGTATTCTGCGATAACCCCCGGTATTCTGCCGTAGTAAACCGGCACACCTATTAGAACCAAATCTTCTGCGGTAAAGGAATATTTTTTCCGCCTGGCGGCAGGAGGGGTCAGATCATATTCTTGGATGGTTAGGCCTGTTCCCCCGGCAATTTTCCTTAGCGTCTTTTGAACATTGCCTGTGGGGCTAAAATAAACTAAATTTACTTTTTTTATCTGCATGCTTGTCCCTGCCCTTCTTGTTTAAAATGCCTAGTGATGAAAAAGTCGGATATTGGTATAAGCCATGGCGATGCCATATTCATTGCAGGCTTTGAGAACATCCTCGTCCCGCAGGGAACCTCCCGGCTGGGCAACAAACCTGACCCCGCTCTGGTAGGCCCGATCGATGTTGTCCCTAAAAGGGAAAAAGCCATCTGAACCCAGAGAGACATTTTTTAGGCCCCGCCTCCACCCATTCTTTTCCTCCCTGGTCAGTCTCAGCGGCACCTCCGCAAAAAGCTGCTCCCAGGCCTTTTCTTCGTTTTCCGTAATATCATCGCGCAAAAACAAGTCGATGGCATTGTCCCGCTGGGGCCTCCCCAACCCATCCTTAAACTTTAGGCCCAGCACAGCTGGATGCTGCCGCAGGTGCCAGGTATCGGCCTTATCCCCGGCCAGACGTGTGCAGTGTATCCGGGATTGTTGCCCCGCACCGTTTCCTATCACCTGCCCATCATAAACATAACAAACAGAATTTGATTGGGTATACTTTAAGGTGATCATACTGATAATCAGGTCCCGTTTCGCTTCCTTGGGAATGAATTTGTTGTTCGTCACGATCTGCATAAGATCCTTTTCTCCGGGTACCGTTTTATTTCTAACCTGTTCAAAACTGATGCCAAAAACGCTGCGCATTTCTGTATCATCAGGTTCAAAATCCTTGTCTATTTCTATAATATTATAGCCGCCCTTTTTCTTCGTCTTAAGAATGTTGAGGGCCTTTTCAGTATAACCTGGGGCTATGACACCATCAGAAACCTCCTTTTTTAAAATTGCTGCCGCGGATTCGTCGACGGTATCGCTGAAAGAAACCCAATCACCGAAGGAAGACATCCTGTCCGCTCCTCTGGCCCGGGCGTAAGCACAGGCTAGAGGTGAAAGTTCCATTCCCTCAACAAAATAAACCCTTTTGAGAATATCGTTTAGGGGCAGCCCAACAGCGGCACCCGCCGGACTAAGGTGTTTAAAGGAAGCTGCTGCGGGCAACCCCAGTGCCTGCCTTAAATCCTTGACTAATTGCCAGGAATTGAAAGCATCTAACAAGTTGATGTACCCAGGGTTCCCGTTTAAAATTTTAACAGGTAGCCCACCACCATCCAGATATATCCGTGCCGGCTTCTGGTGGGGATTGCACCCGTACTTGAGATTATACTCCTGCAAATAAAAACGCCCCCTCGCTAATAAATATCAATGTCGGCCAGCCGGGGGTATAACCCTCCGGCCGCACTACGGTTAAATCAAACATATATTATGCCATCCTCAAAAACCGTCAGCTTTTCGAGGCCATCTTTAGTAACCACATAGGTATCCTCTACCCCTACGGCGCCATCAGAAAAGACAAATTTTGGTTCCAGGGCGAAAACCATTCCCTCCTCTAGTGAGTTAGTAAACCCCCGGCCGATGACGGGAAATTCATCCAGTTCGATGCCGATGCCATGACCGACAAAGGGCACATGGTCGGGAAAACCCTGGAAATGTTTTTCAAATGGGCTCTCTTTGGCCATTGCCACGGCCCGATCATAAAGTTCATGGCAAATCGTTCCCGGCCGGGCCATCCCCTCCAGTTCTGCCTGGATCTCCAGAGCCACCCCATGTGCCTGCACGAGATGGTCCGGCAGTTTTCCCAGGCAAAAAACCCTGGATTGATCGAGCATATAACCATCATAGATAAAATCGAAATCAAAAAGCACAGGCTCGTTTTTACCGATAATTTTATCGCAGGAACCCTGGGCAAACGCCGGGCCGACACCCCTACCGCCCACAGGGCCATCGAGATAGGTCGGATCCGTATTATCGCCGGAAAGCAGATGAACATAAAAAAGATCTTCATTAAAGGCCCGCACTCTCATAAAACCGGAATGGCCTTTTTGCCGCGAAAAGGCCGCAATCATTGCTGAAAGCTCCAATTCGTTGAGGCCCTCCCGCAGGTTATCCTTAACAAAGTAAAAGGTTTCTTGGTGAAGTATGGCCACATCCCTGAGAATTTCCATCTCATAGGGTGATTTAACCGCCCTGATCATGCGTATAAACATACTGACATCGACAATTTTGGCAGGTGTAAAAAGTTTTTGGTAACGCAAATAATTGTTTGCAGGCAGTACATCCAGCTCAAAACCCAAGGTTTTAAAGGGTCCATAACCAAATGATTGCAGGATATTGCCCATTTCTCTGAGACTGCCCACACCAACGATATTATCCAATCTGGATTCGGTCTTGGCCCGTTCCAGGTTTTTTTTGACCATTAATACCGGCTTTCCTTCCGCCGGGATAAATAGGTGGGAACGCTGAATCGTCCCGCTAAAATAAAAGAGATCGGCATTTTGCACGATAATTGCGCCATCAATACCGTCTTGCTGCAAACACGCCTGCAATTTAGCCACCCTGCTGTCCAGTTCAGCTTTTGGCGTATAACGCAAAATTCATACCCCCATTCTGGCAAAATGAAATGTACCATTAATTTTAGCCACATAAATTTCTCTTGCAAGGTACCTGCTGAAGCCATTTGCCTGGCAGTTTAGATAAAAAATGACAATGCCTAGTTAATATTACTACACAATATCCTAAAAAGAAACCATGGAGAAGAATCATCCATGGTTTCCAGGCAAAACAAGCAGGCTGATACCGCCCACAATTAGAATTCCTGTGGCGACAAGTTTTATATTAAATTTTTCCCCTGTGGATCTTAAGAAAGAGTTAATGAGCATGGTAAAAAACAGGCTGGTGCTGCCGATGACGGTAACTGTCGATACACCGGTTTTTAAAAGAGCCCACGATGCAACGAGGTTGGCCACGGCAGAAAACAAACCGGCAAATATAAAATAATAACAATGCGAAAAAAAATCCTTCTTTCTATATGCTGCAAAAAGCCCCCGCCAAGCAGAGGGCATCAGCAACAAAAGGCAGATAATCGATCCTAGGGAATTCATGGCAGAGGCCACCAAGGGGGAGGGGTAAAAATTTAGACCGCCTTTTCTGATAGCTTTGCTGGTAGCAAAACCAAGCCCCGCTAAAAGGGCTAGAACAGCACCGGCATGGCTACTGCCGGCCGGGATACTTTCGTCTTTACTATTTTCGCTGACCAGATATAGAACACCAGCTACCACCAGCACTATCCCCAGCCATTGATAGAAAAAGAGATGTTCCCTTAAAATTATTACTCCAATCAAAATCCCGAAAACCGGTTCAGATTGGCGCAACTGTATGGATCTATTCGAGCCTATGTGGCTAATGCTCAGGTAGGAAAACATTTTGCCGGCCACGGAAAAAAACCCGGTGACGGTAAGGAGGGACAGCCCCTTGAATATCTCACCGTTTACAGCTGTAGGGAACTGCCCCCTTCCCAATAATAGATTGAGGAAAATAGGAGGTATAAGAATAAGAATATTTACGAGGGTGGAAATCAATGCCCCTTCCGTAGGACTGACCTTTTTGACTCCCCTTTGTGCGGAAATAGCGCTGAGGGCCCAACAGACGGCAGAAAAAAGGGCAGCGATTTCTCCCACTGTAAATACCCCCTAAAGTTCGGCAATTTTTTGCTTGAGAAGTCCCTAAACCCCACCGGATTCCAAAATTTTTGCCATCGTATCCGGCAAGGGAGGAATAGACAGCCCTTCCCCTGTGGTAGTATTCTGGATCCTTATCACGGCGCTATCCATGATAATCTCCAGTTCTTCGCCTTCCTCAACGAGATCACTTATCCCGGGAGCACTAAAAACGGGAATGCCCAG
>DUNV01000090.1 GCA_012839215.1 Bacillota bacterium | reverse complement strand
GGAGGGATTATCTGGCCGTTCTTTTGGGAAAGAAATTTAGGAAAAAGAAGAATTTTAAGGAGGAATTTGATGATTTAACAAGAAAGTAGTAAATATTTCCCGGGAAGTTGCATTATTCTTTGCCTCCTAATAATAATTTTGACAGCACTGGACAACGAAAGTTTATGCAGCACATCCCCGCTGCAATACCGGGGACGGGCTGTGGGAAAAGGTATTGAAGTGAAGAAAAATAAGTTTTCTTTAGGTCTATTTGTTCTGATCGGGCTGCTATGTATTTGCTGCTATGTGGGGAAAGCCTACGCCCAGCCGACATTTCCTATACCTGATCTAAATTTACAGGTTGGCACAGCTGAAGGGCCCGAGCAACTGGTTGGCACTTTGCAGCTTTTACTTCTTCTGGCCGCACTGAGCCTGGCACCAGCATTTGTTATCCTAATGACATCCTTTACCCGTGTTGTTATCGTACTCGGTTTTGTTCGCAATGCCCTGGCTACGCAGCAGATCCCCCCCAACCAGGTTATCACCGGACTGGCACTTTTTTTGACCTTTTTTATCATGTTTCCGGTTTTCTCACAGATCAATAACGATGCGATTACTCCCTACTTACAGGAGGATATCAGTTTTGAAGAAGCACTGGATCAGGGTGCTGTGCCCCTGCGCGAGTTTATGCTAAACAATACCCGTGACAAGGATTTGGCCCTATTTTTGGAGATGGCTGAAGTTGAGGTTCCCGAGGACCGTAGAGATGTCCCCTTTCGTTCCCTTGTTCCGGCATTCGTTCTTAGCGAACTCAAAACGGCCTTTCAAATGGGCTTTATCCTTTTCATACCATTTTTAATCATCGATATGGTCGTGGCCAGTATTTTAATGTCAATGGGTATGTTTATGTTGCCTCCTGTGATTGTTTCCCTGCCCTTTAAAATTTTGCTATTTGTTCTCGTCGATGGTTGGTACCTGGTGGTACAATCGCTGGTGGAAAGCTTTGGCTAAAACAATTGGGGTGATGCTTTTGAGCCCGGAATTTGTTCTAAGTTTAGCCCGTGAAGGGATTACGACAATTTTGTTGGTTGCTGCTCCCGTGTTGGGCATTGGCCTGGCCGTCGGGTTGATGGTCAGTATCTTTCAGGCTACGACGCAGATCCAGGAGCCGACACTGGCCTTTGTTCCGAAAATTGTCGCCGTCCTTCTTGCCTTATTACTGTTCGGGGGATGGATCATGCGCATAGTAACAGAATTTACTGTCACCCTTTGGGGGAAGATGGGCCCGATGTGATGATAGGTGCAGGATCAGATGCTGTTTCCCACTGTATAAACGAATTTGCTTTTTGGTACGGGCTGGGAAAACAGCCCATGAAGGCGTTGCAATTTCCAAGCAGAAATGGCAAAAAAATGGGGTTATGCAGTGAAAACCAAAAATTTGTTGCACCGCTATTAAATGACATTAGTTTTTGGTGTGAGCCGGAGGTATCAAAGGGATGGAGCCTAATTATCTAGATTTTTGGTTTCCCTTTTTATTAATTTTTGCGCGCCTGGTTGCTTTTGTCGCCAT
>DUNV01000089.1 GCA_012839215.1 Bacillota bacterium | reverse complement strand
ACATGTGCACAATGCCCGGCTGGATCATCTGTGTTAGGTTTGCTTTAACCATAATGGCACCCTTGTGTGTGACAATACGGATCGTGTCGTTCTGTTTGATTCCCAACCTTGCAGCATCAACAGAGTTTATGTCGGCAGAAGGAAAATTCGGCCTAAGGCTTTTTGTCCATGAAAGCCGGTAAGTCCGCGAGTGGATAAACATTGGCAGTCTAGAACCCGTATTGAGAATAAATGGATATTCCTTTGCTAGTTTTGGAGAGGCTTCCCTGCTAAATTTGGGAGGGGTATAAACAGGCAAGGCTTCAAAACCAGGCCTTCCCGCATATTTTTCCAGGATTTTGGATTTGAATTCTATCTTTCCGGATGGTGTTTGGAAACCTGCCTTTTTGTATTTCCTTTCCGGATAATGTTCGAGGTTGGATGCATACATGCCGCCCGGGTGTTTCTTAAGTTCCTCTACAGAAATGCCGCTGGGTTCCAGGATCCAATCGATGCTGGCTTCATAGCCAGCCTTAAAAAGTGGATCATCCAGTTCCAGCTTGCCTGCCAAGGCGTAAATAATATCGGTGGCAGATCGAGATTCAAAAAGGGGAGGAATAGCCGGCTGTGTAAAGATAACATAGCCACCTTCGTAGCAGCGGAGCTCGCTTTGTTCCACGGAAGTGCAGGCGGGCAGCACAATGTCGGCATATTTACAGGTATCAGTCATAAATATTTCCGCATTTACAAATAGGTCCAGCTTGTTTAGGCTATCCAGCATGCCCCCAGAATCCGGCCACATTCTGTAATTAAGCCCAAAACCAATAACAGCCCTTATTGGGTAAGGCTTTCCCGAACGAATCTGGGATGGAAGGTGCATGGCCTGGCCCTCGTTATCAACTGTATCGATCCAAACAGGAAACCGATCGGACCCGATCCTGGGAGGCATATCACTCCAGGGCCTTGATTGGGAAAATTCGTTTTGCCGGGTCTTGATGGATGCAGATACATAAAGAAAACTTGCCGGTCTGACGAAGTTGCCGCCGGTAATATCATAATTACCGGTCAGGCCAACCAGAGAAAAAATGGCCCGGTAGTTTTGCACACCATTGGTATGGTGTACCACCGAAGAAGCACTTGACAAAATGCCGGATGGCCCAGCAGAAGCATACATCCGTGCCGCGGCAATAATTTTATCTGCTGGAACACCGGTCAACCGTTCGCCCTCCCCAGGTGTAAACTTTAGGACGTATTCCTTGTACTCCTCAAAACCATACGTATAATTAAGTACAAAATCCTGGTCATACAGTTTTTCATCAATGATGACATGGGCCATTGATAAAGCCAGAGCTCCATCAGTACCTGGTCTAACTTGTAGGTGTAGATCAGCCTGTGCTGTCGTTGGTGTCCTTCTGGGATCTACAACTATAATCTTCATACCCCTTGCCTTTCCTTTTAGAATTGCCCTGGCATCACCCGGATTGGTATAAAAGGGGTTAGTACTCCAAACGAGAAGGCAGTTAGCATGGGAAAAGTCTGGTCGCCCCGGACTTCCAAAAACAAGCTTTTGCGAAAGTGCTGTTGCCTGGTGGCAAACGCTTGATTCTGAAATATAGTTGGGTGAGCCGAAAGAATGGGCCAAACGTTTTAGATAGGGTCTAAAATATTTGGCATAACCAGAATAAAAGGCAACGCTTTCCGGGCCGTATTCATTTTTGATATTATTAAATTTGGCTGCAATGGTTTCCAGGGCCTCATCCCAGGATATTGGTACGAACTGGTTACTCCCTCTGGGCCCGGTTCTTAGCAGTGGTGTTTTTAGGCGCTCCTCGTTATAAACGTACTGCCGGGTGGCTGCGCCCTTGGAACAGAGGGTGCCTTCGCTGTATGGGTTTTCCTTACTGCCTTCAACTTTGATGATTTTTCCATCCTTTACATAGAGATCCAGGCCGCACTGAGTGCGGGGATCGCAAATTGTACAAATTGATTTGCGTATTTCTATACCAGTTTCAGGAGCAGGAATTTTGTTTTTGAGCAGATGCTGAATATCTTTCACGTTGTTTCACCTCCGTCAGGATTTCCCTAATTAACATATCGTGGATAACCGGCAGGGGGTAGGAGCAATCTTTTGTGCTAGTGATGCTCCTGTTTGCCAATGCGTATTTTAGAGCGCCGGCTTTTGTGTAAGTGTCCAAAAAGTTTGCACCGGATAGCAGTCTATCTTTCCAGAACAACTGTATAAATGTTTTATTATCATATTTTTTTTCTGTCTTGTCATAATGGTAAATATCTCCGATACCGATAAAATCCATGCCCATAAAATGGGTTATATTATGGGGAATATTCCCGGGAAAAGTTTCCTTTTTCCCGGCCATGTTTCTCCCTGCGGTACGTCCCTGGTAACGGGCGTTAGCCCAAAGGCCTATGATCTCATGTTCACCGGAAAGAATGTTTCTGCCTTGTGCTACATCTCCCGCGGCATAGAGCCCGGGAAGGTTTGTCCTCATTTGGTTATCTATGAGAATACCCTGTTTTACTTCTACTTTTTCTTGATCAACAAAACTGATGTTGGCTCGAACACCAATGCAGATAACCAATAGATCGGCTTTTTCATTTTCGCTGCTATTTTTAAAATAGGCTTCTATACCCTGCTCTGTTTCCACTATTTTTTTGATTGCCGCGCCAAGCCTTAATTTTATTCCCTTTTCAATAAGCCGCTTTTCTATTACCCGGGCGCATTCAGGATGGGCAGCCAGTGGAAAAATATGTTTTGCCAAATCGGCCAGGCAAACTTCTAACCCTTGTTGATAAAAAAGTTCTGCTATTTTGATTCCAATCATTGATGCACCGATTACTATGGCTTTCCTTGGTTTTTCCCGTAATGTTTCCTTAAGCCTGACAGCATCATCAACGTTCCTCATTGTATAGACCCTGCTGGAGTCTATACCCTCAATGGGAGGTAAGAAAGGGGATGCTCCCGAGGCAATCAGGCACTGGTCATAGTTAAGTTTAAGGCCGTTACTGTTGACTACCATTCTTTTGTCATGATCCAGTTCAACCACAGGCGAGCCAGGATGAAGATGGACATTGTATTTTTTATAGAACTGTTCCTTGCCATAAGGGAAAAGCTGGTCAAAATCTATTTTTCCTGATACATAGTAGGTAGTGAGCATGGGGTTGTATATAGGCCACCTGCTATCCGTGAAAATATGGATTTCACCGTTGTAACCATTTTCCCGTAAGGCCTTAATACATTCGGCCGCGGCGCACCCATTACCGATTATGGCAATTTCTTTTTTATTTGCAGGCAAATAGTTTATTCCTCCCCGAAAACTGTAACTGCATAAAACTTATTTATTGTTTGGGCAGTGTCCCGCATTGCGGGTTGCTGCTCCAAATTCAACTAATGTTACAACAATAGTACAGTTCTGTCAATATGGAATATTCGGTAAACTTGGAATTAACCCATATATTTTTGCCTTTTGTGGGTATTCGAGACTTGTGGGTTTGGATGATGCCTTTGTAGTTTTTTTAGGTGGTTTTTGGGGAGAAAGAAATGCCGACACTATGAACCAGCCAGCAAACTGGTTCCAAACTGCACGCTGCCAACAGCCTGCAGTACCACACGGGTTGCGGGTTAGGGTTGACAAGTTTTCTTGAGGGCATGGTTGCCTGGATGGCCGATCCCGCTGTACCTTTGTTGCACCCTGCATTCAATTTAAAGGGAAAGGATAAATTTGGCATAACAATATGCATATAGCCATAAAATAATTGTCATTATTAATGCAAGGGCAACCACAGCTATATCCCGTTTGCCCAGTTCTTTGAAATCAATTGTTGCACCTATTCCTACGAAGGTGATTGCAAAAAACCAAGTAGAAAAATCCTTGATTATAGATGAGCTTTGTGAAGGAATAAGCCCCATGCTATTCAATGTTGCTGTTATTAAAAACCCAATGATAAATTTTGGGAATTTGTTCCATAGCAAACCGGCCCTAACTTTTTCATCTGTGGGGAGCCCTCTTAGTGTATAAATGTAGGTTACAATTAAAATGGCTATCGGCATGAGGGCATTCCGTGCCAATTTAACTATTGTGGCAATACTGCCTGCAGGTTTACTATAGGCATGTCCGATAGCAATACATTGAGCTGTGTTAGCAGGTACAACCCCAGCTATGAAACCTACTAGGCTGTCACTCCAACCTAACGAATGTCCAATTATTGGTAAAGTTATTAAAACTAAAATATCCATTATAAGAACAGCCCCTATCGCAGTGATTATTTCTTTCTCCCTTGCCTTTATAACCGGGGCCATTGCAATAATTGCTGAGATTCCACATATACCAATGCCTGTACCTACTAAATGCCCCCAACGTTCCCCGGCATTTATTTTACGAGCTATCCAACCGCATATAACAATGCTAAAAGTAATTGAAATGGCAACCATTATTACGGCAGCCCAGCCAATCGAAAAAATTTCCTGTAAATTTAATCCGGCACCAAGTAGAACAATACCTATATAAAGACATGTCTTTGTTGAAAATTCAATACCATCATTAAACCTATAAGGAATTTTGAAAACATTGCTCACAAATATTCCCAACAGAATTCCTATTAAGACATAATTGGCAATAAAGAGCTGTTTAGGTACTAAATTTATGTCTGAATACCATGCAAAAATTCCTAGTACTAGACAGAGTCCGAATCCAGGATATATTCTTTTTATATAGTTGAAAACGGTATGCTTTGGGGAAGGAATTTTTACCACGTAAAAATCTCCTTTAATAATATTAAAACAATCCCGTCGGTAGGCCATATCAGGATAATATTTTCTTGGGGTAGCTGGACAAACAATTAGGTGTCAGGGGTTAGCAAAAATCGGTAGAGGGTAACTGTTGGGAAAACACAAAATTTACAAATTTTATTGGACCCGTTAGCGTTTAGTTCTAAATTTTGTTAATGCTATCATAATTGGCATAACCATGTCAAGGGTGTGATCCTGAAAACCCGTGAAAGGATCACCTCATATTTTAGAGAATAATAATTATAGGCCCAAGGGGGAAATAACAATGTATCTGATTACTATGTTCCTTTTTGGGATGCTTTGCCTGGTTTTAGGCATTCTTGTAAAATATCTAAAATGCTATTGGCTAATTTCAGGTTATAATACCATGTCCGCGGAGAAGAGGTTGAGGGTAGACATTAAGGGGCTGGGAAATTTTCTCGGAAACAGTCTTTTTGTGCTGGCCGGGCTGATGATTGCTACGGGCCTTTTTTTGCACAGTAATCTGCAGATGGCTTCCACCATAGCCATCCTTGCCATTTTTCCCCTCATCATCTATCTGCTCATCAAGGCGCAAAGGTTTGATGGAAATACCCGTAACGCAGACGGAACGATGACTATGGCTGCAAAGGCAGTGATCGGCATTGTCATGGTCACATTTATAGCCATTGGCATTTTCATACTGCTTAGTGCCAGGCCTACGGAGGTGCTGATTAGCGACGAGGCGGTGCAGATCAAGGGATTGTACGGCATTGATATCAACAGAAACGAAATTAGCGGGATCAGCTTGACAGATGCCCCACCTGACATAGTGCACAAGACTAACGGGTTCAATTTGGGCGCCATCTTTAAGGGGCATTTCCTCCTGAGGGGAGGGGTAAAGGCCAGACTTTATGTCAATATCAGAAGGCCACCTTTTATCGAAATAACCACCAGCAAAGGTTTGATCATCATTAATCAAGGTGATCTGCAAAAAACGGAGGCGCTTTTTCTAAACCTTCTTTCGAAGAGAACCAGTAACCGGGGATGATTTATTATGATTTAGTATTATTCGAAGGAGCCGTATGGTTTTTTGGGGTTTTGTAGGGTGTATACCGAAGAAGAAAGAACGCACCGCCCAGGGAAATGGGCGGCGTGCTGAATTGGGCCGCAGAGGGTGTGGTGGGACGGCATGAACTGGGAACCGTGGTCAGGCTGTTACAAGGTCAGCGACGGCTGTACCTACTGCTACTTCTATGGGCCATATGCCAAACGGCATGGCCAAAACACGGTGCAAAAAACAGCGGAATTTGCCAAGCCCCTGGCCAGGACGGCCAAGGGCGCCTATAAAATTCGTGGCGGCCAGAGGCTTGGGCGATGATTAGGCAGCGCCCCGATCTTAATTTCCTCATTCTGACCAAACGCATCGATCGCTTTTTGGTAGAGCTTCCTTCCGACTGGGGGGAAGGCTACGATAATGTAAACATTGGCTGCAGCGTGGAAAACCAGCAAATGGCCAATTACCGCCTGCCCCTTTTTTTATCCTACCCCATGAGGCGCCGTTTCGTGGCCTGCGCGCCCCTCTTGGGGCCCATCGATCTATCGTAGTACCTGCGGGGAATTGAACACGTCACTGTCAGCGGCGAAACCGGGCGGGAGGCCCGCCCCTGCGACTTTGACTGGGTGCTGGCCATCCGGGCAGAGTGCGTGAAGGCCGGGATCACCTTTTGGTTTAAAAGCATGGGTTCCCTTTTCAGGCAAGGCGGCGCCCATGCCGATGTTCATGAAGAGAAAGACCATAACCGATAAATTGAATATATAGCCCCCTGCAGTTAGCAACATCATGATCCCGTTGGCAAAAAATGCCGCCCTGATTATTTTCTCATATCCAGCAGTGCCAAAGGCCAATGCGGCAAAGAGGCAGGAAAGCCCAAAAAAAACCGTCCACCCCAGCATGTTGGTGGCTGCCATCCCGGAAAGGGGATTGGACTGGATAAACTGTTCCAGGCCGCCTTCTGCCTGGCCCCGACTTGCAAACGGACAGCGCTGATCTGGATAAAATAGTTCATGCCCGTCAAGACAAAAAAGCCCAGCCCAAAGAGCTTGGCGAGCTTGGCATAATATTTTCCCGCTGGTTCAGCGATTTCTTCAATGCTGCCCAGTTGTACAACAAAACATGCCCCGAAGACGAGCATGGAGAACATGGCCATATGCTTAAAGGTTTGATTGGTTGCCTGGGCCGCCTCAAGGTAAGCCTCAAAACTTGTCCACAGGAACAAGGGGTTTACGATAAGGATGGCTGTAAAGCAAATGGTAAAGACAATGAAGGCCGCGGCAGCAGTTATGGCTGCCCAATAGCCAAATCTGAGGGCAATTTTATTCATTTTCATTTCTCCTTTAATATGGTATTTTAGGAATATATTAAAGGAGTTTTATTCCAGTTTACGCGTACAAAGGACAATTGTTGTGAAGGGGGAAAAGAAAATCCCCATGAGCAATAGCGAAACCATCTGCCTGCAGATTGCAAATCCATAATTCTCCGGAGGGAGGCAGATGGCCAAAGTCGGCACAACGGAGGCAAGGAGGAAGGCCATTAACAAAATTAGGACAATTATTTTAAGGCGGTTTCCCGGCAAGGAAGGTTACCTCCAGAGGCAGTGTTTTATCTGACTATTTTATTATAGCATAAAGTTGCCTTTTACCATACTCCATGCTTTTTCTTGTATTATTCATGTTCGGCAAATTTTGACCTTCCCGTCTTAATATCGGCTATGGCCTTTACGGGTATATCACATATTCCTTTCGGGGTAAAAAATGCCGACGGGCACTTCGCCAGATGTTATATGAAGCCGCATGGGGAACGGTGTGCCCGGCCCCTATGCGGCTTCAAGCTTTTAACTCAGACTATTCTTTTTGATTTTCATTCTTAAATTGTTCACTACTGACTACTTTAAACCCGGACTGTTTTAAAAGAGCAGCAGTTACTCCTATGCCCGGGATCCTATTACCGGTATAGCTGCCATCTCTAATAAGATTACTTCCACAGGAGGGGCTGACTTCTTTTAGGATAATTGATGATGGTTGCAGTTCCCGCGCCAAAGCAAGTACTATTTCTGCTCCCTTGCAAAATTCTTCCGTTACATCCAGCCCATCGGCAGTTTTAACCCGTGCCTTACCCTTGTGGACATCATAACCATTACCACCTTGGAGTTCCAAACTAGGACGTGGTGTTGGCAGGCCGCCCAAAATTTCTGGGCATACAGTGATAGCTTTCCCCCGGCGTACCATCTCAGCAATCTCAGGTATCAAGCTATGGCTACCATTAAATTTGCATTTTACCCCGGCAAGACAAGCACTGACTATAGGTGCTGAAAATAGGATAGCAAATTATTCCGCAGTTTGCTTTAGTACTCATTTTCTTACTTTACTACTCATTTTCCGTTATCCCTACAGACTAATCTTTCGGGGGGGGTGCGGGGGACTGCCCGGGTACCAGAGAACTGGAATGGATCAGGGCTTCACTTTTAACTCTTGCTGCATCCACCATGCCTTCGCCAATTATATAGGCTACCAGTATGGAGGCAGCAGTGATAAGGCCCACAACGTGACTGATAGTCAAATCGCTAACATTGAATAACACCAAAATTTCAGTGATAAAGCCGATCACCGCCGCCCAGAATTTTCTACTCGTTAGCTTTTGTTTCCAGTTGATACGCATTTCTACTACCTCCCTTTTGGAAATATTACCAGCCAAAATTATCACCCGGCTTCTGCCTTCTTTACCATATGAACGGCGAGGGGAAAAGTTGATCTCCTGCACCGGGTCAGTGCAAGGCGGGCGTTGCACAAAAGGTACAGCATTTGGGTTGATCGGGTGTGGGTCTAATACCGGGAAGAGTCTAATATAATATTTAAGGATTTAATATAACATTTGGTATAATATGGGTAAAAACGAGTTAGTGGAAATATATTATCTTAAATGGGGGGGACGCCCGGTGGAAAAGGGCAAAACAACAACGAGGCCAAAAAGTGATATCGCAAATAGGGAAATTTTTAAAATTAGTGAACTGCTAAACAAAATTGATATGAAACTTTTTATTGTGGTCATATTATTGATTGGCATATTAATTGTAGCTATAGCAGATCTATAGCTGTTTATTTTATGCCGGTGAGCAACCCCCATGCAAATCCGAGTGCAATAAATGGAATTGTTAGGAAAGTAGGAAGTCTTTTTTGCAACCTAGGCTTACCGGGAATTGCTAGATAGTTTTCCTTGAAGTTGCAAGAGCATTAGCCACATAGGCTCGAATAGATCCATACAGTTGCGCCAATCTGAACCGGTTTTCGGGATTTTGATTGGAGTAATAGTTTTAAGGGTCTAAATTTTTACCCCTCCCCCTTGGTGGCCTCTGCCATGAATTCCCTGGGATCGATTATCTGCCTTTTGTTGCTGATGCCCTCTGCTTGGCGGGGGCTTTTTGCAGCATATAGAAAGAAGGATTT
>DUNV01000088.1 GCA_012839215.1 Bacillota bacterium | reverse complement strand
GTTCCTTGGGATCTTGATCGAAAACATGGAGGCATCTCAGTTTTGCCCCCCTTCCTAAGGGGAGAGGAAGATGATAATTGGTACAGGGGAACGGCGAATGCCATTTACCAAAATTTATGCTTTATTGATAAATATAAACCCCGCTATGTGTTGGTTCTATCGGGAGATCATATTTATAAGATGGACTATTCAATTATGTTGCAATTTCATCAGGAAAAACAGGCCGAACTGACGATTGCCGTCATCGAAGTGCCCTGGGATGAGGCCAGCCGGTTCGGTATTATGCATACAGATCGTCAGGGAAGGGTTACAGAATTTCAGGAGAAGCCCGAACGCCCGCAAAGCAACCTGGCCTCCATGGGAATTTACATTTTTAATACAGAAACCCTGAAAAAATATTTGCACGCAGATAACGAAAATCCGGATTCCAGCAACGATTTTGGAAAGGACGTTATTCCACTCATGCTCTCCAAGGGTGGCCGCATATTTGCCTATAAATTTAGGGGGTATTGGAAGGATGTGGGCACAATTGAGAGCTTTTGGGAAGCTAATCTAGATCTTATTTGCAGCAGAAACGGTCTCGATCTTTTCGATAGGAGCTGGCGAATATATACTGTCAATAGAAACCAACCTCCCCACTATGTTGCCGCGGGTGCAAAAATCATTAATTCCCTGGTAAATGAGGGCTGTGAGATTTTTGGAGAAGTAAATGGTTCCGTTCTTTTTGATGGTGTGCACGTTGGTGAGGGCTCCATCATAAAAGATTCGGTGGTCATGAGCAATGTCAGTATTGGGCGAAATACCAGAATAGAAAGGGCAATCATTGATGAGAATGCGCACATCGGGGATGACTGTCTTATCGGGAGCGAAAAAAAAGATCCCCCTGAAATTATTCTTGTGAGGGAAAAATTGGTCTTGCCGGAGAATTCTGTTATCAGGACAACATCTTTTTAGGTGAAGCTTCTATGGCCGGATGAACTTTTTCTAGGAGGCTGGACGATGATGAAAGATGTTCTAGGAATCATCGATATAAAAGCTCAGGATGATATACTTAGTGAGCTAACTGATTTCCGTTGTATTGCATCAGTGCCCTTTGGGGGACGGTATCGACTGGTCGATTTTATTCTTTCCAGCATGGCCAATTCGGGCTTGCAAAGGGTGGCTGTTTTTACGCTCTATAAATATGGTTCCTTGATGGACCATCTGGAGACCGGGAAATCGTGGGATCTAAACCGCAAGGAGGATGGCCTGCATATTCTTTCACCCAACATTTTTTATTCCACGCAACCTAACCTTCCGGGTAACATTAAATTATTTTATAGCCAGCTGGATTTTTTGGGGCGCTGTCGGCAAAATGATGCCATCATTTCCCCGGGTAATCTGGTTTGTAATCTAAATTTTAGGAAAGCAATGGCTTTTCACAAGGAAAAGAGAGCGGATATTACAGTTTTTTATCGTGCTGCTATGGGGAACGGATCATCTTCCCCTTGGGGCTACGGGCTAGTTAAAAGCCCTTCTGGCCGGGTTTTACAAATTGAAAAGGGATCGAAAGCCGGGCAGGGGAGTATGCCACTGGTAGAAATCTTTATTTTATCGAAACAGCTCTTATTAGAAATGGTGGAAAGCGGTATTATTAATGGGGCAGAGGATCTTTTCAGGGATATTATTTTTAAGTATCAGGACGAATATAACATCTATGCTTTGCCCATCGATAGCTATTTTGCGGAGATTAACTCAATCGAACATTATTACCAGGCAAATATCGATCTTTTAAATCCGAAAATCCGGCAGAGCCTTTTTTTTGAGCCCGGCCTTATTTATACAAAGGGAAAAGATGAACCACCCAGCAGATATTTAAACGGTTCCCATGTTACCAATTCGTTGCTAGCCAATGGCTGTGTAGTGGAAGGAACAGTAAACAGTAGTATTTTGTCCCGCGGGGTAAAAGTTGAGAAAGGGGCCTTTATTGAAAATAGTATTATTATGCAGAAAAGCCATATTGGGGAAAATTCTCATGTTGAATTCGCTATACTCGATAAGGAAGTAACAATATCAAGTGGTGGAAGAATAATTGGCGGGTCGAGCAACCCCATAGTAATTGGAAAAAGAAAAAAATTATAAGGAGTTGAAACTGAAGATGGAAGTGCTTTTTGTTGCCTCAGAATGTTCCCCTTTTATTAAAACTGGGGGCCTGTCCGATGTGGTGGGTTCTCTTCCATCCGAACTTATAAAGCTTGGCGTGGATGCACGGGTTATTATCCCCAAATATAAAGATATACCTGCAGCCTTGCTGGGGAAGGCAACCTTTGTAAAAAGTATTACCGTTTCATTGGGTTGGAGATTCCAGCATTGTGGAATTGAACAATTAAAACACAACGGGATAACCTATTACTTTCTGGAAAACGAATATTACTATAACCGCAGCGGCATTTATGGCTTTGATGATGATGCTGAACGTTTTGCCTTTTTTTGCCGGGCAGTCCTGGAGGCACTTCCCTCACTTGATTTTAGACCCGGTATCCTGCACTGTCATGATTGGCATACAGGGCTAATCAGCGTTTTTCTAAAAACCCATTATAGAAGTGAGCCTTTTTATCAGAATATCCGCACGCTTTTTACGATACATAACCTCCATTATCAGGGGAATTTCCCCATTGAACTGCTAGAGGAACTGCTCGATCTGGGGCCAGAATATTTTAACGCAGACACGCTGGAGTTTTATGGCAGGGGAAGTTATCTAAAAGGGGGTTTAGTTTTTTCCGATTTGTTGAATACTGTCAGCAGGAGCTATGCTGAGGAGATCCAAACCCCGTACTTTGGTGCGGAGCTTGATGGGCTATTGCGTAAGAGGAGTGACAACCTTGTGGGAATTTTAAATGGCATTGACTATACACTGTATGATCCCATGAAAGATGATCATATCTATTTCCCTTTCAGAAGTTCACTGCCCAAAAAGCGGGCCAATAAGGTTAAATTACAGGAATCCCTCGGGCTTCCGCCCGGGGAAGAAATTCCCATGCTGGCTTTTGTGAACAGGCTCGTAGAACAAAAAGGGCTTGACCTGATTGGGCATGTCCTGGAGGAAATATTGGATCTTGGCCTACAGTTGGTTATTTTGGGTACCGGGGAGGAAAAATACCAGCGCTTTTTTGGTGAGGCGGCAGCCCGCTACCCCCAAAAAATGGTGGCACTGTTTCAGTTTGATGAACCGCTGGCCAGGAAAATCTATGCCGCCTCAGATTTGTTCCTGCTCCCCTCACGGTTTGAGCCCTGTGGATTAACGCAATTGATCGCCCTCCGTTACGGAAGCATACCTATCGTGCGGGAAACGGGTGGCCTCAAGGATACTATTGTTCCCTTTGATGCAGGCAGTAGAAAGGGCAACGGTTTTACCTTTAGCAGTTATAACGCCCATGATCTGCTCTTCGTTATACAAGAAGCGATAAGTCTGTATAAAAACAAGGAACTATGGGGTACCCTTGTAAATAATGCAGTAACATCGGATTTTAGCTGGAAAGGTTCCGCTCAGGAATATCGGGCCCTTTATGGGCGCCTACTTGAAATGTAAGGAATGAGAATAAGATGTTTAGCGATAAGGAAAGTTTTAAGGCAGCCTTCCTGGAAAAACTGGAAACCATGCATGGAAAAAGTATTGATGAAACAACGGATATGGACAAATATCTAACCTTGGGTACAATGATCCGGGAATATGTTTCCCGCAACTGGATTGCTACAAACAGCCGCTATAAAAGCGAGGGCCAAAAACAGGTCTATTATTTTTCCATGGAATTCCTCCTGGGAAGGCTTCTGGGAAATAATTTGATCAACCTGGGTTTTTATGATACCTGCCGGCAAGGATTGCGGGAATTGGGGGTAGATTTTACGGACCTGGAAATCCAGGAGCCGGATGCGGGGCTAGGCAATGGTGGCTTGGGACGCCTGGCGGCATGTTTTTTGGATTCACTCGCTTCGCTTTCCCTTCCCGGGCACGGCTGTGGGATACGTTATAAATATGGCCTTTTTGAACAAAAGGTTGTGGAAGGTTACCAGGTTGAGTTACCGGAATACTGGCTCAGGGATGGTAATGTCTGGGAAATTCGTAAGGCAGACAGGGCTGTGGAGGTCTGTTTTGGTGGGCACGTCTGGTTGGAAGAACTCGAGGATGGTTACGTTGTGCACCATGAAGACTGTGATATCGTCCTTGCTGTTCCCTATGATCTGCCCATTATCGGTTATAACAACAAAACAGTTAACACACTCAGGCTCTGGAGTGCCGAGGGCATTTTCACGAATAAGGATGTCTCTGCCATGGCCCATAGTAGCCAGCAGAAGTTTCTCGAATATAAATATTCTGTGGAGTCGATCTCACAGTTTCTTTATCCTGATGATACAAACTATGAGGGAAGGATACTGCGCCTCAAACAGGAATATTTTTTTGTTTCTGCTGGGGTGCAAAGCATTATCCGCTGGTATAAGCGGCGTAATTATTCACTTAAGGAATTCCACCTTAGGAATGCCTTCCATATCAACGATACCCACCCGGCCCTGGCGGTACCGGAACTGATGCGTGTGCTTATGGATGATGAAGGAATGGGATGGGAAGAGGCTTTTGCCATTACCTGCCAGACGATTTCCTATACTAACCATACAACGATGTCAGAGGCACTGGAAACCTGGCCGGTGGATATGTTCAAGGGGCTACTTCCCAGAATCTATATGATCGTAGAGGAGTTAAACAGGCGCTTTTGCCTGCAGTTGGAGGAGCTTTATCCCGGTGATTGGGAGCGTATCAGGAAGATGGCCATTATCGCCGATGGAAAGGTCAAGATGGCCAATTTGGCCATTGTCGGTAGCTACAGTGTCAATGGGGTGGCCGAAATCCATACCAAGATCCTACAAAAAAAAGAGATGAAAGATTTCTATGAAATGTTTCCACGGAAATTTAATAATAAAACAAACGGGATCACCCATCGCCGCTGGTTGCTCAAGGCCAACCCGGGATTGTCAAATCTCATTAGTGAAACGATCGGCACTTCTTGGATCCATAATCCTCAAGAATTTGAAAGGTTGATCTCCTATGCCACTGATGCCGGCTTCCAGGAAAGGTTTTATGAGATCAAGCAGCAAAACAAATTGGGGCTGGCCCATTATATCAAAGAGGAATGTGATCTAGATGTGGATATAGATTCCATCTTTGATGTCCATGTCAAACGGATTCACGCCTATAAACGTCAGGTTCTCAATTTGTTCCATATTATCGATCTATACAACCGCCTTAAAGATAACCCCAACCTGGATATCCATCCCCGTACCTTTATCTTTGGCGGAAAGGCTGCCCCGGGTTATTACCTGGCCAAAAGAATCATTAAACTAATCAATACTGTTGCCGGGGTGATCAATAATGATAATAGGGTCAATGATATAATCAAAGTCATTTACTTGAACAACTATCGTGTTTCCCTGGCAGAGAAGATTATTCCGGCTGCAAATGTGAGTGAGCAGATTTCTACCGCCAGTAAGGAAGCCTCTGGAACGGGGAACATGAAATTCATGATGAATGGAGCGGTGACGCTGGGGACCCTGGATGGGGCAAATATTGAGATTTTGGAACAGGTGGGTTCTGACAATATGTTCATTTTTGGGCTTTCCCCTAGCGAGGTCCTTAGTTATTATCGTTATGGTGGCTATTCACCCTTGGACATCTGCCAAAGTGATATACGGGTCAAAAAGATTCTCAATCAGATACAGGAGGGTTTCTATACAGCCGGGCGGGGAGAATTCAGTACAATTATGGATTCCCTGCTCAGGCATAACGATGAATTTTTTGTCCTCAAGGATTTCCATTCCTACGTATATGCTCAGGAAAGAATAGGGGAAGCATTTAAGGATCGGTCCAGGTGGCTTAAAATGTCTATTATTAATGTTGCCCACTCAGGCAAATTTTCCAGCGATCGGACCATTGCCCAGTATGCCTCGGAAACCTGGGGATTGCAGCCTTTGACTATCTAATTTGGAACTGGCAAACATTATAAAAGTTGTTTTTAGGCAGGAGGTTGATCGGCTTTTGGAAACAGATCGTTTTTGGCATAACTCCCATGATACTTTTTTTCGAAATCCCTTCGGTGCGGTGCCCTGCCATAAAAGGATTGTCCTGCGGTTTGCCGTGAAGAATAAGCCGGCAGCTGACTATGCTCCTGCAGCTGAAAAAGTAAGTTTATTTCTTATCAGGGAGAAGAATGGTAAAAGTCATACAGAAGAGCTGCCCATGACCCTGGAAAAGGTTAGGGGTGACAGGCAAATCTTTATAAAGGAAATTTCAGCTCCGGAAGAGCCCTGTTTGCTATGGTACTATTTTATGATCAGGGACGGGGGGGCACTTTTTTATTATGGCAATTCTTCACTAAAAACTGGCGGGTTGGGCTGTATTGCTGATCATGTACCGCCATCCTACCAGATTACGATCTATAGGGAGGGTTTTAGAACCCCCACTTGGTTGAAGGAGGCGGTTATCTACCAGATCTTTCCCGATCGTTTTTATAATGGCCTTGGGGATGGGAAAGTATTGAATCCCAAAAAAGAGAGTCTCATCCATTCGCATTGGGAAAATACCCCGGTTTATATCCGCGATCCCTCCGGCAGGGTGATTCGCTGGGATTTTTTTGGCGGGAACCTGGAAGGGATTAGAAAGAAACTTCCCTATCTGAAAAATCTGGGTGTTTCCCTTCTTTATTTCAACCCGGTTTTTGAATCCCCGAGCAATCATAGGTATGATACAGCCGATTACCACAAGATTGATCCCATGCTGGGCACAGATGAACAATTTGCCCAGCTTTGCAAAGAGGCCGCAGGGTTGGGTATATATATTATACTGGATGGTGTTTTTAGCCATACGGGAAGCGACAGTATTTATTTTAACAAGGAAGGGAATTATCCTGGGATCGGAGCCTTCCAATCGCCTGATTCACCATACTATGGCTGGTACCGTTTTCTGGAATATCCCCATCGTTATGATTGCTGGTGGGGAATTGATACCCTGCCCAATGTCAACGAACTAAATTTGTCCTACATGAACTTGATCATTTATGGAGAGAATAGTGTTCTAAAGAAATGGTTGGCTGCGGGTATCAAGGGCTGGCGGTTGGATGTCGCTGATGAACTACCGGGGGAATTTCTAAAAAAGTTGCATGAAAAGATGAAAGAGCTAGATAGCGAATCTGTCCTCATCGGAGAAGTTTGGGAGGATGCCTCCAACAAGATTAGCTATGGGGAAAGGAGGGAGTATCTTTTAGGGGATGAACTGGACGGGGTGACAAACTATCCCTTACGCAGTATTATCCTAAATTTCGCCTTGGGACACCTCGATGCCGAGCAGGTAGAGCAATCCCTGATGGGCATCTTTGAGAATTATCCGCTGCAATCGTTTTATAGCACGATGAATTTGCTGGGGAATCATGATGTCCCACGTCTTTTGACGGTGCTGCAGGATGGTCTACCACAGGGTATTTCTCGGGAAGAAAAGGAAAGGCTAAAGTTTAAAAGGCTCCAGCTCGTCACGCTTTGGCAGCTGACCTTCCCCGGGGTTCCCTGTATCTACTATGGTGACGAAGCCGGACTGGAGGGGGGTAAGGATCCCTCCAATCGGGGAACATATCCTTGGGGTCGGGAAGACAAGGATCTTCTTGATTGGTACCGGACCCTTATTGCGTTGAGAAATCATTATGATGTGTTACGCAGCGGCTGGTGGAAAACAGTTTGTGCCTCCGGAAGCGTTTATGCCTATACTAGGGTTGTTGAGGGAGGCCGTGGTGCCACCGAACAGGTGGCGCTAGATAACGCTGCGATCATCATTCTTAATCGCGATGTACATAAGGAAAAAACCGTTTCTATTGATCCGGGGAGCAGTATTCGGGGAAACGTTGTCGATTTGCTTGATGATTATCGTAAAATTTTCTTGACTAATGATCGTTTGGAACTCACACTCAAACCTTTGGAATGCAGGATACTTTTAAACGACAGGTGGTCAGCTAACTTGAATTACACCCGTGAAAGTGGCATACTGCTTCATCCCACCTCACTGCCGTCCAGATTTGGTATCGGTGATATGGGCAAGGGGGCCTATGGATTTCTTGATTTCCTGGTGCAAAGCGAACAAAGGTATTGGCAAATATTACCTCTAAACCCCCCAGGGTTGGGCCAGTCTCCTTATCAATGTTTTTCCGCTTTTGCCGGCAATCCCCTGCTGATCGATCTAGATAGGCTCAGCGAAGGGGGCTTGCTGATGGGCTTTGACGAGAAAAGTCTTCCGGAGTTTCCTGAGAATAGAGTGGACTTTGGGGAAGTTATGCAGTTTAAGGAGAAAAATTTAAGGAAGGCCTTTCAAAAGTTTACCACACTACCCCAAAATCCCGATTATGAAAAATTTTGTCGGCAAAATGCCGGGTGGCTTGAAGATTATGCCCTTTTTATGGCCCTAAAGCGTTATTTTGAGGGTAAGCCCTGGAATCAGTGGGAAGAGGCAGTGGCTACCCGCCGGGAGAACGCCCTGAAAAAATATAGGGAAGGTCTCTCCGTTGATATTGAATATCACAAATTTTTACAGTTTATCTTTTTCAGCCAGTGGGAGGAACTTAAAAAAGATGCCGGGGAAAAAGGTATTAGGTTAATCGGGGACCTGCCTATCTTCATCAGCCATGATAGCGCCGATGTCTGGTGTAACCCTCACCTTTTTGAGCTTGATGCAGAGGGGAACCCTCTCAAGGTGGCCGGGGTGCCGCCGGATTATTTCAGTGAAAAGGGTCAGTTATGGGGCCATCCCCACTACCGTTGGGGTGAAATGGAAAAGGATAATTACCGCTGGTGGGAGGAACGTTTTAAGGTCCTTTTCCGACTGGTTGACTTGGTTCGCATCGATCATTTCCGCGGCTTTGAGGCCTACTGGGAGGTCCCCGCGGGGGGAAAAGATGCGACCGAAGGCCGCTGGGTCAAGGGCCCGGGAGAAAAATTCTTTTTCCGCTTGCAGGAAGCCCTCGGCGATTTTCCTGTAATAGCCGAAGACCTGGGGGTCATAACTCCCGAGGTGGAAGAAATGAAAACCAGGCTGGGCTACCCGGGGATGAAGGTGCTGCAATTTATGATCAAGCCGCATCTGGACCAAAAACTGAAGCTGCCCCTCTTTGACAAGGAAAATGTACTTTATACAGGTACCCATGATAACGATACGCTGCTGGGATGGTACGCGACAGGAAAAAAGGGGGAGAAGGGGGAAAAACTCCACGATGAGAAAGAAGTATGCTGGCATTTTATCGAGATGGCCCTGCGCAGTGACGCCCGTATCGTTATTATACCCTTACAGGATATTCTCTGCCTGGGCTCGGAGGCCCGCATGAATTTGCCGGGTACGGCGGAAGGCAACTGGCAGTGGCGTTTCCCCGGAAATCTTTTGAACGGGGAGCTGGCAGGAAAGTTAAGGGACCTGACAGAAAAATATCACCGCACCCGTTCTGCCTCTGGAATCCCCGGGGTGGAACTTACATAATAGCAAAATGACAAAATTGACAAAATGACAGAATGACAGAATGGCAGAATAATAAAGGGGACTGCCCGGGGCAGCCTCCTTTTTATATGTTTATATGGCTATATTTCTAAAAACTTATATGTTAAGGGGTAGGCGCAATATTACCGTGGTTCCCCGGCCCGGGGCCGAATCAATTTTTAGTTCTCCCCTGAGAAGCGATGCCCTTTCCATCATCCCCAAAATGCCGAGGGCGTTTTCCCAATTTTGTGTGACTTTTTCCACCTCAAATCCGAGGCCATCATCCTTAACGATTACTTCCACGCCCTGATCATCGGATCTTAGCACTACCTCAATATTTTGGGGTTGGGCATGCCTGACGGCATTGGTTAGTGCCTCCTGGACGATACGGTAAGCGGTCGTTTCTATTTCCTGATCGAAGCTGGCAAAAACGCATTCTTTATTATCATAAACAATGTTTATATCCGAATGCTGGGCCAGATCCCCGATGTATCTTTTAATGGCTTCATCAATTCCGAGTTTATCGAGGGTCATTGGCCTTAACTCGTAGGATATCTTCTGGATTTCCTCAAGTGTATTATACAAAACCCCCCTATAGGTCTCGGCTAGCTTGCGGATTTCCTCCAGATCTTCGCTTTTTTGTATCGCCTTAAGAATCAACATCAGGCTTGTTAGGGATTGGCTTGTCCCATCATGGAGTTCGCGGGCAACACGTTTCCTTTCTTCTTCCTGGACAAAAATTAATTTCTTGAGCAATTTTAGACGGTTTTTTTCCTTTTCCTCTAGGTTCGCCTGCAATTTTAAATTTTCCTCCCAATTTCTTTGTAGGCTGGACATCATCTGGTCAAAAATATTACCAAGCATTTCTATTTCATCCTGGGGTGGCGATAGAACCCCATCTGATGGTCGATGGGGGAGGGCAGCTCCGGGGTGTGTGCCGGAAGAGAGCTCAGTGGCGAACCTCTGGGACAAATCCCCTAGCTCTACCTTTTTCATGGTCCTGGTCAGGCGCTGCAGGGGCCCCGTGATCTTGCGGGAGAGGGTGTAGGCAATGAGCAGTGCCAAAAAAATACTGAATAACGATATGTAAATATACTGTCTTAACGTGTTCTCCTTCATAGCTGTAAAGGGGGCTTTGGGTATGCCTACAAACAAAATTCCGATAACATTTCCCTGATCATCGCGGATGGGATCGTAGGCCGTCAGATATTTTTCACCAATGATCGTTGCTTCTCCCAGGTAGCGTTTTCCCTGATCCAATACAGTATCTGCTACCTCTCGGGAAACCCTTGTTCCCAAGGCCCTGTTCCCATTGTCCAAGCGTATGGAGGTGGAAATGCGCACATCGTCAAGGAAGATGGTGGCGTAAACCTTTAAAAGGTCGGATACCTCATCGACAAACTTGACGCTACGGTTGATTAGCTTACCTCCCAGTAGATAGGCCTGGGGGCTGCCGGCAAAGCTTCCAAGGGGGATAGAGATTACCTGCGCAAGCCCCCTGGCCTCATTGGTTTTGCCATCTTCCCTCGCCTCAGGGGTCCGAATAACCCTAATCCTCGCCTTATTGCTCAGCCCGACGGCTTCCAAAAATTGTTTGTCCAAGGGGATGATCCCCTTATGGGATTGTTCGCCGAGGAAGCGTTGGAGGAAGACACTAGCCGGCAACTTTTCACAAGGGGCTGTAGAGTTGTTTGTGCCGGCGACAACTGCCCCATCGGGTTTAACGATCATTAAAAAACTTAATGCATGATTATCCCTGATTTCGGCCAATGTCTCATCAAGGTCTGCTTTCCTGCCAAGGGCGTCCTGCAAAAAGAGCAGAAATGAAGGAGAATCAAAATAATGAAACAAACTGTCCAGCTGGGTATAGAAAACTTTATTGGCCGTATCGAGCTCCTTATTGATGGTAAACTCCGATTGCCGCTCAATCCCTGTATTAAATAGCCCGATTACCACAAAACTGGTAATCAGGATAACCAGGATAATTAAGATGATAAAACCAAGAAAATAAACCTGCCAGATATTTAATCTTCTCATAATTTTTTCTCCCCCCCAGATCCAAGCTTATTACATATTTAGCGGATCTTCAACTTTGCATAGGCCGTTAAATGAAGCTATGTAATGGGTTTTTTAAACAGCAGGAGATATAATAGGGGAATTCCCCTACTATATCCAGTTGAACCAGGGTATTTGCTGCTATTTTTAGTTGACAGCGGGGGAAATGCCCTGTTATAATCAAGCTGACTAAGGGAATAGCCGGGATAAAGGCCAATCATCATCAGGGAAAACGTGGAGAAGAGGTGTGAATTGTGAAAAAATTAACAATCATTCCTTTCCTAGAATCAGCAGGTTATAAACTTAGGGTATTTCATCCCTTTCACGGAAGATTTTTTAACACCAATTCTACATATGTGAATTCAGGTTTACTGCTGCTGTTCCTTTCTGTGGTTCTTTTACCTTGTTTCCTTGATCATGGCGGTAAATCTGTCTTCTGCCAAATGCCTACCCGGGGCCTGGAAGGGACCGATGGTATTTTTACAATACCAGATAGCTATGCTATTGGGGAAAATGGCTGCGTTCTTCTCCCCGATTACGAAACAGCATTATTTGAATCTGTTAACAAGATACGAAAGGAACATAATTTGCCACCCTATGAAATGGATAGAAGACTGGTTACTTTTGCCAGAGAGAAGGGCGAGGATATGCTTGCCAATGGTTACATCGATCACGACTCACCAAGGTTGGGCAGGCCGGGGCAAGAGGCCTCCAGGAAGGGTGTGGTTTTCTCCACCTACGGCGAAAATCTTGCTGGAACCCTAAGGGCAAAAGATATGCAGCCCGAACTGGCCTTTAGTCTCCTGATGGAAAGCGAGTGTCATAGGGGGGCTATCCTGAGCGATAAAAAAAGCCACCTTGGTATTGGGGTGGTTAAGGGCCCGGATAAAGGTGTCGTTTTTGTCATGCATTTCCTCTCGCTTTAGCCGGGTGATAATTCAAAATGGAGGTGTACTGCTATGGTGGAAGGAAAAGATCGAGCAACGTTGGACCACATTCTAACAAGTTGTAATGGTGATAAAAGGGCCTTGATTGCCATCATGCAAAAGATTCAACACGAGTACAGGTACCTGCCACGGCAGGCTCTCGAGTATGTCGCCAAAAAACTGGGTGTCAGCCCGGCCAAGATTTATAGCGTGGCGACCTTTTATGAGAATTTTTCCCTAAGGCCAAAGGGCAGGTATATTGTCCGGGTTTGTGATGGGACTGCCTGCCATGTGCGCAAATCTGCCTCCATTCTTAAAACAATCCGGGAGGGGCTTGGGTTGGATAAGGATAAAACAACTACTGATGATATGCTTTTTACTGTAGAAACCGTTTCCTGCCTGGGGGCTTGCGGCCTTTCACCCGTGATTTCCATCAACGAGCAAATATTTGCTGAAATGACGCCCGAAAAGGCGTTGGCCTGCTTGAATAAGATTAGGGAAAAGGAGGCTGGAAACTATGGAAAGAAACGTGAAAAAATTCACCTCTAGAGCGGATCTTCAGGAGGCCCGGTACAATTTCGTTTCTACTTTAAACCGGCAGAAAAAGAAGGTTCTTATTTGTGCTGAAACTGGTTGTGTGGCCGGGGGTTCTCTGGAAATATATGACAAGCTCAAATCTCTTTGCCGGGAACGTGGTATTGATTGTGCTGTGGAATTGGGCAGGGAGCTGGAAAAGAAGGATCGGCCTGTGGAAATAATGGGGAAGGAAAGTATCGGTATTAAAAAAAGTGGCTGCCATGGTTTTTGTGAGATGGGGCCGCTTATCCGCATTGAGCCGGCCGGCTGGCTGTTTCTTAAGGTGAAACTGGAAGATTGCCAAGAAATACTGGAGACAAGCATTGTCGGGGATCGTCCGGTAGAAAGGCTGCTTTTTCGGCAGGGGGGGGCTACTTACCCTACACGTAAGGAAATTCCCTTTTATCAGAAACAGATAGGCCTTGTCCGGGCGCAAAGTGGGGAAAGCGATGCAGAATCTATCGAGGAATACATTGCCGGCGGGGGCTACGCGGCACTTGAAAAAGCCCTCTTTGAATTTTCACCGGAAAGGATCTGCCGGGAGATATGTGAGGCGGGTTTGCGTGGACGGGGGGGAGGGGGATTTCCAACAGGAAGGAAATGGGATCAGGTTAGACTGCAGGATGAGCCGGTAAGATATGTGGTCTGCAACGGGGATGAAGGGGATCCCGGCGCCTTTATGGATAGAAGCATCATGGAAGGTGATCCCCACAGATTGCTGGAAGGCATGATCGTTGCTGGTGTGGCCACGGGCGCCAGGGAGGGTTTTATCTACGTCCGGGCAGAATATCCGCTGGCCATTAGGCGGCTCAACAATGCCCTCCGGCAAGCCGAAAAATATGGACTCTTGGGTGAGCACATTCTGGGAACGGATTTTCCTTTTACAATTCATATCAACCAGGGTGCGGGTGCCTTTGTCTGTGGGGAGGGCAGCGCCCTGACGGCTTCAATCGAGGGAAACAGGGGGATGCCCCGGGTAAAACCTCCCCGGACAGTGGAGCAGGGCCTGTTTGGCAAACCCACAGTTTTAAACAATGTTGAGACATTTGCCAATGTTCCGGTAATTATTAACATGACGGCAGCCGAGTACCGCAAAATCGGCACTGTCGACAGCCCGGGGACAAAGATTTTTTCCCTGACCGGCAATGTTAGGCATACCGGACTCATTGAGGTACCTATGGGTACCACCCTGAGAGAAATTGTTTTTGATATTGGCGGCGGCATAAAAAATGATAGGGCCTTTAAAGCTGTGCAGATTGGTGGTCCCTCCGGCGGGTGCCTGACGGGCGAACATTTGGATCTGCCTCTTGACTTTGAATCACTAAAAAAAGTGGGGGCCATCATCGGTTCCGGTGGTCTTGTCGTCATGGATGAGGATACCTGCATGGTCGATGTGGCCCGTTTCTTTATGAAATTTACCCAGAATGAATCATGTGGTAAATGTGTGCCTTGCCGGGAGGGTACCAGGGCCATGCTCGGCATCCTAGAGCGCATTGTGGAAGGGCGGGGGGAGCCAAAGGATATTGACCTTCTGCTTGAATTGGAAGATACAATTTCAGCCACCTCCCTTTGTGGGTTGGGTAAAACTGCCGGTTCTCCGGTCGTCAGTACCATTAAATATTTTCGGGATGAATATAATGCCCATGTACAGGAAAAAAGGTGCCCGGCGGGGACCTGCGAGGCCCTTAAAACGATCTATATCGATGCCCCGCTCTGCCGGGGTTGCGCCCGCTGCTCCCGGGTCTGTCCAGTTGGGGCCATCAGCGGGGAGGTCAAGCAAACCTTTATTATTGATGTGACAAAATGTATCAAATGCAAAGCCTGCCTGGCTACATGCAAATTTGGCGCCATAAAGGAGGGGTAATAAAGTGAATGATAACGAAATGAAAACTGTAAAAAAAGAATTCATGTGGGTGGATGGGCGCAGGGTAGAACTGAATGGAGAAAGGAATGTCCTCGAGGTGGTGCGCCAAGCGGGGGTTGATCTTCCTACTTTTTGTTACCATTCCGAACTTTCGGTCTATGGTGCCTGCCGTATGTGTGTAGTGGAAGACGAGCGAGGGCAAATTTTGGCCTCTTGCCAGACGCCCCCCAAAGATGGCCTTAAAGTTAAGACCAGTACTCCCAAACTGCAAAAACACAGGAAAATGATCTTGGAGCTGCTGCTTTCATCCCATTGCCGTGATTGTACCACCTGCCCCAAAAATGGAAAATGCCTCCTGCAGGAGCTGGCCATTCGTTTCAGCATTACCGGTATCCGTTTCAATGGGGAAAGTTTCAAAAGGCATGATCTTCCCATCGACAATTCCAGCTTTTCTATCGTGAGGAATCCCAATAAATGTATTCTTTGCGGCGATTGTGTACGCATGTGCGCCGAGGTGCAAAATGTGGGGGCCATAGATTTTAAAGGAAGGGGCTCTGGGATGATGGTCAGCACTGCCTTTGGTGACCCGATCATCGCAACCGATTGTGTCCACTGTGGGCAGTGCGCTGCGGTCTGCCCGACGGGGGCCATCACGGTTAAATGTGATTGCCCGGCTGTTTGGAAGGATCTTTACGATGGGGACAAGCAGGTTATTGCCCAGGTTGCTCCGGCAGTCCGCGTGGCCTTTGGTGAAGAGTTTGGCCTCGTTTCCGGGGAAAATGTCATGGGAAAAATTGTGGCAGGGCTTAGAATGCTGGGTTTTGACAGGGTTTATGATACTTCCCTGGGAGCTGATCTGACGGTTATGGAAGAGTCCGCCGAATTCCTGGAAAGGCTTCGCAGTAAAGAAAACCTCCCACTGTTTACCTCCTGCTGTCCTGCCTGGATTTGCTTTATGGAAAAGAGGTATCCGGAACTTAAGGATCTGGTTTCCTCCTGCAAATCGCCAATGCAGATGCTCGGTGCGGTCATTAAAGAGCATGCCAAAAGGCATGACGTGGGGGATTCCAAAACAATTATCAATGTAGCCATCATGCCTTGCACGGCCAAAAAATTTGAGGCTGTCAGGGAAGAGTTTTACCGCGATGGCATTGCGGATATCGATCATGTCATCACCACCCAGGAGCTGGTCAAAATGTTTAGGGAGGCGGGAATCGTTTTTGCTGATCTGGAGCCTGAGGCCCCGGATATGCCCTTTGGAATACACAGCGGCGCAGGCGTAATTTTTGGTGTCACGGGCGGTGTAAGCGAGGCGGTTATCCGGCGGGTGGCCGAGGATAAAAGCATGGAGGCCATACTGGACATAGCCTATACCGGTATCCGGGGGCTGGAAGGGGCCAAGGAAGCGGAGGTTACTGTCGGCGATGAAAAATTAAAAATTGCCGTGGTCAACGGGCTTAAAAATATAGATGAAATCATTAAAAAGATTCTGGCCGGCGAGGTTCATTATGATTTTATTGAGGCGATGGCCTGCCCCGGCGGCTGCGTCGGTGGTGGCGGGCAACCCTTCGGCCTGAAACCTGTCAAGAAAAGCCGCTCCGACGGCCTCTATCGGGCCGATAAGCTATCACAAATAAGGCAATCCGAGGAAAATCCCCTCCTGGCCGGGCTTTATAAAGGCGTCCTGAGGGGCAGGGCCAAGGAGCTGCTGCACGTCCACTACTGAGGTTACCCAATGCATCACGGGTGCATCACGGGGACGGTTCTTCTGTTGCACTTTCTGCATTTTCTATTTCAAGGTAATGCAACAGAAGAACCGTCCCCGTGATGCATTTGTTTGGAATCTTGTGACTATAATAACCGGGAACTATGATATAATCTATGCAAGGGGACGACACCGCAGGAAAACTACCCAGCGACGGCCTGGGGATCCACTTTCTTAAACTGAAAAAAAACAAGCACATGAAACGTGGCCCGGCAGATGATCTGGAAAGCTGGATGATCTATCTCAACAACCTTGAAGGTTCGGGAATGGAGGCGGTTGCCATGGGGAACCCTGGTAACACCTTAAAACCTGGGAAATGCTGTATAATATGGATAAAGCAGGCGACCTGATGGAAAAGACGTGCATCACGGGGACGGTTCTTCTGTTGCACTTTCTGCATTTTCTATTTCAGGGTAATGCAACAGAAGAACCGTCCCCGTGATACACCCGTGATACACTGGGTTAGCAGGGGAAAATATTAGCCTTTAGGGAGGAGTTCTATCATGAGCATCAATAAAACGAGAGGTATTCTTTATAAGATTGCCAGGTTGCTGGGTGATTTTCAGGCCATCTCCAGTGGCAATCCGCAGAAAATTGGCAAGCGTATTGCCAGGCGTGCTGCCGGCAAGGCTACTGGCCGGGCGATGCGGAAACTTTTTAAATAATGATTGACGTGGATAATGATTTTAGGTAACATAAACGGCAAGGCTAAGCAATTGGGCAAATAGTGATGGGAGTGATACGTTCTGAAGAGATATGATGTTATTGTTATTGGTGGAAGCGCAGCAGGCATCACCGCTGCTATGACAGCAAGAAAGCATTATCCGGATAAAAGCCTTGCCTTGATCCGCAAGGAGCAACATGTTTCTATTCCCTGCGGAATTCCTTATACGTTTGGCATTATTGGATCCCCCATGAAAAACCTTATACCTGTTGATGAGATGCTGGCAAATAACCGGATGGATTCCCTGGTCGATGAGGTGCTGGAAATTGATAGGGCCGGGCATACCGTCAGCACGCTCAGCGGGGAAAAATACCAATACGGGAAACTGATCATCGCCACTGGTTCCAACCCGGTTATTCCCCCCCTGCCGGGCCGGGAAAGGAAAAATATTTTTGCTATAAAGAAGGATATACCCTATATCCAGGAAATAATAGACAAGCTGGTGGAGGCAAAGGATCTCTGTATCGTCGGATGCGGGTTTATTGGGGTAGAGATTGCCGAGGAATGTCGCAGGCGGCGCCCGGACATGAATATCAGCATCGTGGAGATGCTACGCCACTGCCTGCAACTGGTTTACGACAAGGAATTTAGCCTCACTGCGGAAAAAGTGCTGAGGGAACAAAATATTAACTTATTGCTTGATGAAAGGGTTGAGGCATTCCTGGGGGAGGGGGCGGTTGAAAAGGTAGTATTAAACAGTGGGGCCGAGGTAAAGGCCGATATGGTGATCATGGGCCTTGGTGCAGAGGCGAATAGTGGACTGGCCCGGGCGGCGGGCCTGGAAATTGGCCCGACAAAAGGGGTCCAGGTCAATAGGTATATGCAGACCAGCGATAGCGATATCTTTGCCTGTGGGGATTGCGCTGAAAAGGTTTCATTTTTTGATGGGCAACCATCCAGCCTAAAACTGGCCTCGATCTCTACGATGGAGGCCAGGATGGCCGGGGCAAACCTTTTTTCTCTGCGGCGGGTGAATGATGGCGTCATTGGTGTATTTTCGACAATTCTTGGCGGCAATGTTTTTGCAGCTGCGGGTCTGACTTTATCGCAGGCAGAAGCCCTTGGTTACAGTGTAATTGTAGGAGAGGCCGAATCGATTAACCGTCACCCGGGCACCATGCCGGGGGGTGCCAATCTAAAAGTGCGGCTGCTTTTCGAAGCCGGAAGGTACGTCCTGATAGGGGGCCAAGTAACTGGTGCAACCAGCGGAGGTGAGCTGATTAACGTGATTAGCGCCTGCATCAACCAGCGAATGACTGCTGATGATGTCGTCACATTCCAGACTGGCACACACCCGGCACTGACAGCCTCTCCTGTTGCCTATCAACTGGTCAACGCAGCGGAAAATGCCATTGGGGCATCACGTGCCACCGGCGTTTAGGGGCGGCCCGGAAGGAAAAAGTTCATCAATGGGGGGGCATTCAATTTCCTCCTGGTGGGGCGGAACATGGCAGGGTTCGGGGGTGCAATAGCCCATATGCGGAACAAGCAGCTTAACAAAGGCGCTCACTTCAATTATTTTACACATTTTGACTGTACAAATAACCTTGGTGATCGTTTCACCAGGAGGGGGAGTTTCCAGTTTGCAAAGGCATGCCGAGCTAACTACCTGGCAGGATACAAACGGGCCTCCCGCCGGACCAAAGATAGCCCCCGGGGGTGGAACATCCAGCAGGGCCTGGCTGTGGAAGTGATCCAACGGTGTATCAAAGGAAAGCACTATGGGTGGGTTAGCTCTTTCGTTGATCAGATCGATGCGTATTTTAAATTTTTGCTGAACAGTAACACTGCGCTGGTTATCATTGAGGGGCGGCCCGACATCTACTACGCTGCACTGG
The DNA here is from genome assembly GCA_012839215.1 of Bacillota bacterium. Classification (GTDB taxonomy): domain Bacteria; phylum Bacillota; class Dethiobacteria; order DTU022; family UBA8154; genus DUNV01. Next base: position 14,997 of record DUNV01000088.1, on the reverse strand, counting down.
GCGGTAACAATTGCGCAATCAAGGCGATCTATGCTTCCAGGGCCGTTATTGTTGCATGCACTTAGGATTTCTGCCGGGATGGCAAAGGTTTTGACGACGACATCCTCGCTATAGCATTGATCATATACTTTTTCCATTACCAGGCAAGCAATACCCTGGGGTGGGGGTAAGGTGAGCCAGGGGGAAAACAGTACCCGATCGCTGACAGGATCCCCACTGCCCTCAGGGTTAGAAACGGGATGGAATGGCCCGCTGCTGGAACCCCACCAGTTGTTGGTAGCATCGACTTCTGCTGCGGTACCATTAAAAACCCCGTATTCCATATTTCCTAAGATAGTATTATTATGAATTGTTGGTTTGGCATTGCCTGGGGAGTAATAGTAAAAGTAGCTGACATAGACGCCGGCCCTGCCGCTGTTGAGTAGCCGGTTGTCTAGCACATCCGGCTCCAGGGGGAAGGGATCTGCGGGAATCCATCCACCGGGTCCCATAGAAAAAAGATAGATAGCATCCCTGGCAGAGCCATCAATTGTATTGCCCGCTATCAAAATTTGGGGAGGCGGCGGGCCGGATGTAGGGGTCCATCCCCAGAAGATCCCCGATCGATTACAGTTTTGGATAGTATTTCCTGTAATGTTTTCCGCCATAGATTGGATAATTACTATCCCGCCCTGTTCATCGAAATTTCCCTGGCCGCAGTCAGATATTTCGTTATTTCGTATAGTTACATTGATCTCATCCCAGGCGAGGGTAATGCCGCTGTTGGTATGGTCTTCAATTTTATTGTCTTCAATTAGTAGGCCCGAGTTACTTTCCCTGGCAAATATTCCATCTCCAAAATTGTTTTTTATTATATTTCGCCTGACAGAGGATTCACCATGGGGGTAAAGATAGACACCCGTTCGCTGAAAACCAATCATCTTACCGTTATCAACGATGGTATTGTCCTCTACCTGCATGGAGGCACTGTTTGCTGTCAGGACCCCGGCACGATCGTGATCCCTAATGATATTGTTCCTGATGATAATACCGGTAAGATTGGTAAAGGTGGTGTCCCCGGCACGTATTCCCTGACCAGGGCCGTTCTGCAGCGTCAGATTTTCCACAACCACATCGTTAGCAAGAATGTGGATGGTTGCTGTATCCGCGATCAGGCCGGAGGCGTCGATGATGGCCTCGCCGAGGGGGGGTGTCGGTCCGGAAAGGGTTAGCGGTTTATCTATAATTATCTGTTCATTATAGGTTCCGGGGGGAACGTTAACAGTACCACCGGGTGGTGCTGCATCAATATCATTTTGTATGCTCATTTTTATAACCTCCTTTACGCCATTATATTTATTTTGTCACAGTTTTGTGATAGACCATGGGAGGTTTGGGTTGGCTATGGGTGAATTTTTCTATTGCGTCTGAATCCTTGTCAGTCCGGCTTTTTTGGCAATTTGTAGGGCCCGGCGGTATTCGCTGTTTTTTATTCTTCTGCCCAACACAGCGTGGCCTGTTGCTTGGTAATGTGGCCTGTACTGTGCCATGATATTGATGTAGGTATCAGAGGATATTTTTTGGGCAAGAAAGTCCATTATTTTTTTGGTGCCGGCCAGCCCCCCGGGAAGGACGAGGTGCCTGACCAAAAGCCCCCGGATGGCTATTCCATTGTTTCCCAAAACCAGATCGCCGACCTGCCTGTGCATTTCTTTGACGGCTGCGAAGTTTATCTCCGGATAGTTTGCAGCATCGGAAAACTCCTGGGCGGGACCTGATTCCCCGTATTTCATATCCGGCATATAAATATCAACAATTCCCTCCAGCAATTTAATTGTTTCAAATGAATCATAGCCCCCGGTATTATAGACGAGGGGGATATTTAGGCCCTGTTCGGTGGCTATTCTCACTGCAGAAAGGATATTGGGAACGATATGGGTTGGGGTAACGAGATTTATATTATGGCAGCCCATTTCCTGAACTTTAAGCATTATTCGGGCCAATTCCTCGTCGCTTACCTTTTGCCCCTCATATAGATGAGCAATATCGTAGTTTTGACAAAATATGCACTTCAAATTGCAACCAGAAAAAAAGATCGTTCCCGAACCTTTCCAGCCAACAAGAGGAGGTTCCTCGCCAAAATGTGGGCCCATGCTGGCGACGGTGGCCCTGTTACGGGTTTTACAGGTTCCCGTGGTAGATTGGCCGGAACCTTTAGGTCCACCAGCAAAAGTGTAACGCAAGGCATGGCAGAGCCTCCCACACAAAACGCAGGGGGAGGCCAGTTCCCTGCTTTTTTTAAGTTTTGCCTCCCACTGTTCACGGTTGAGGGATAAGTAGGCAGGGGGCTGAGGATCTGCAGCATATGCATCCAAGATAATTCACCTCCTACACTCCCCAGGGAGCGTTTATTTCCTCCAGTATCAATTATCCAACATTATCGACAGGAATGCCAATATTATTTCTTGTTCACCGTTTATCTTGTAATCCGTGTTACATGGATGTACAATAGTAAAAAGGTGGAGATATAGTAATGGGCACAGTTACAGCAGAATTGAACAAGCAGTAAACAAAACTTTTTAACGAATATGCCAGGCTGCAAGGTATTCCTGGCGATACAGGGTTGGTAATTATGGGATAATTGTGGAAATGGACAACGTCTGGATTAGGATAATAGTAATTAAAATTGGGCAAGGAAGAGGCGAAAAAATACATTAAGAGGAGAGGAATGGATATGGCAGTTGACTGGCAGGATAAGAAAAGCAGTTTTGAGGTAATTGATGTAAGGAATTTGACAAACAATTTTTTACCGATGATTTTGCGCCAGGCGCAAAAGGTGGATCTTAATAGCGGCCTATGTGTCGTGCAGAGCTTTGAGCCGAAACCCCTCTATTCGGCCCTCAATGATCTGGGGTTTGAACACGTGACAGAAAAGGTTTCTGATCATGAGTACAGGTGTTATTTTTACCGGACAGAAATGAATACTATTACCTATGAAAGCGGGGCCGATATGCCCTTTAAGCCCACCGCAATCTTAAATTATAAGGTGATTAGCGATATACTTGCGGGCACGGTGGTGGATTTTTGGGAACAGGTTTGGGAGACGGAGGATGCAGCAATAGATCTTAAAACAAAACTTCTTCTTTCAATGAGTAACGCCATGGGTGCCTCCCGGTTCAGGCAGGCCACACGGGAGCTCATCAAGGCTTATTCCCTGGGTGTAACTGTCCGGGAGCTAGATGAACTTTTTACGCTTCTGGCCTGGAACCAGGGCATAGGCCATTTTTCCTCGGAAATCGGTCCTTCACCCACCTTTGCTGTATATAAACTGATCAAAACAAAAGAACAAAAGGGCCTTGGCAGGAAGGAAATATTGGATGATATTATGGAGAGGTTCGGGGATAAAAATCCCGATGTAAGTGTTCAACCCCGGGGGCGGCACCAACCGCGAGGAAGGTAAGTTGGGGCCGGCAGGGCTGGCGGGCTAGCCGGCAGGCGGGCAACCCTTGGATGGATTGATTTAGCAGAGGCCTGCCTGTTTGGTGTGGTTACAGCAAAAGGGAACAACTGCGGGGATAGCAAATGTATTACGGCTTATAGGCGGGCACTTTGGGCTATATCATAGCCGGGGGGTAAAAATCAACCTTGCAACCTGTCGGGGAAAAATAAGGGCTCCCCAAACCTGTCTACATGAAAATTTTTGATGATCCGTTGTGTTTCTTCATTGATCATAAATTCTACAAACGCTCTTGCACCCGCCTCATTAATCCAGGCGAATTTTTTCGGGCTGATTTGCATGACATGGTAGATGTTTTTAAGCGCTTCGTCTCCCTCGCAGACGATCTTGAGTGTTGTATTTTTTGATTTGGCCAGAAATGTACCCCGATCGCTGAGTATATAGGCCTGTTTTTCATCGGCACTGGCAATGGCTGCGCCCATGCCCTGCCCTGTTTCCAGGTACCAGGCTTTCTCCTGAAGATTAACAGCAGCCTTGCCCCAGATGTCCTTTTCCATTTTGTCTGTTCCCGAATCATCGCCCCGGGAAATGAAGGGAGCCTGGTGGGCGGCAATTTTTTTGAATGCCTCAACAATGCTGGTAGTGTTGCCTACCTTGGCAGGATCAGAAGAAGGTCCGAGCAGAACAAAATCATTGTGCATCACCAGCTGGTAGTTTATGGCCACCCGTTCTAACACCAGGGGCCATTCATGCTTGGGGGCATGCACCAGTAATACGTCCGCGTGCCCTGTTTTGCCCATCCTCAAAGCTTCCCCACTGCCGACGGCTACTATTCTTAGATCATAGCCGGTCTGTGCCTTAAATATGGGTACCAGGACACCAAGGAGTCCGCTGTCAAGGGTGCTGGTGGTGGTAGCCAAAACGACTAAATTTACAAATTTCTTGGCCAGGGTGGGATCAAACTGCGTTCCTGCACACCTTTGGATTTCCTTGAGGGCAGCAGCACGGGACATTGCCTTGCGGTAGGGCCGATCGCTGACCATGGCATCATAGGCATCGGTGATAGCTATAATGCGGCATTCCAGAGGGATTTCTTCGCCCTGAAGTCCCAAGGGGTAACCCTTGCCATCCCATCTCTCGTGGTGTTTTAAAATCCAATCAGCGATAGGGGCCAACTCGACCGATGATCGGGCTATTCGACTGCCTATTTCGGAGTGGCGCTGCATTTCTATCTGTTCTTCCTTGCACAAAGGTCCTTTTTTAAAGAGGATATCATCCGGCAGACCCACCTTGCCGATATCATGAAAGCGGGCCAGCAGGCTTAGATCGGATATTTGGTGATCGGAAAGTGCCATGGCCCTGGCCAGGCTTTCAACCAGTTCCTTCATGCGCTCAGCATGTTTTCCAGTAACCCTATCTCTTGCTGCCAATGTATTGGCCAATGTACAAACGATGTCGCTGCGGGTGCTTTGCCGGTGGTGTAATTTTTCCCGGTACATGCGATCATCAGCCTTTTTAAAAAGCCTATCGATGTTGAGGGGAACTTTATGATCAATGGCATAACCTATAGATAGGCCTAGCGGTATCGTATTGATGTGCTCACGGTTGTAGGCAGCGATTTCCTCTTTAATATGCCGGCAGGTTTTTTCCAGCATCCTCGTGTTGCAACGGGGCAATAAAATAGCAAACTCATCGCCGCCGATGCGTGATACTATATCGCTGTTGCGGACACATTTTTTGATGAAATGGGCAGCAGTAATCAATAGTTTATCTCCGGCTTTGTGTCCCAGACTATCATTTACTATTTTGAGACCATCTATATCGGCAATGATGATGCCGACCGGGTTAAAGCGCCCGTTAGCCAGGTGTAGCATTTCCTGTTCAAAATAGGCCCGGTTGAAAACGCCAGTAAGGGGGTCATGGAAAAGCATATATTTATATTTTCTGATATAATCCAAAGGCGGGCTGTTTTCCACGGTTTTTGCCGAGGGATCCTCTTGCTGGATCCCGGCCCCGAAGTGGGCCTGCTTTTTGTAATGGTTGCTTGCCTTTTTTAAGGCAGGCTTATGCAGGGGAGGTTTAGCCCCGTGTTTGGTTTCCCGGTAAGGTTGAAACGGTTGTTGATAGGGGGGCCTATTGTTTTCAGCAAAATGTTGCATCAGGCCCGGGCCAAGCTGCTCCTCAAACCAGCTCAGTTTGGCCTGTAATTCAGCGATTTGCATTTCCTGTAAGGCGCATTTATTGCGGAGTATTTCGATGGTTTTGGCAGTGTTATCCATGTTATCCATATTATTACCTAATTCTACAAAAATCCCCCGAAACCCTTTGTTTCGGTCATAAAAATATTATTATAGGGGCCTTTCCCCATTGGCTGACGGGGCAGGGTGCCTTTCTTCAGGATCCCATAGTCTTTATAATCATCTTTTTCATAGAATATTGTGGGGGGGTTTTTCTGTGGAGGTATTTGATGTGGGCGGGGGCAGCGAAAAAGCGAAAAAGATTACCCTCCTTTGCATAATTGGAAACATTATTCTGTGCCTATTCAAGGGTTTTGCTGGCCATTTTGGTGGAAGCAAGGCCATGTTGGCCGATGCCTATCACTCGCTATCCGATGTTGTTGCTACGCTCGTTGTTTATATTAGCCTAAAAATAGCTGACAGGCCGGTGGATGCCGATCATCATTATGGCCACGGGAAGGTGGAACCACTTGCTGCCGCCTTCGTGGGGATAACCCTGATTGCCGCAAGTGGTCTTATTCTCAGGGATATACTCATATCTATCTCTAGCGGGATTCCCCTTGTGCCATTGCCTATTGCCCTTATTGCTGCGGGTGTTTCTATTTTTGTTAAAGAGATCATGTTTCGTATTACATATGCTGCAGGAAAAAAAATAGGTAGCGATGCCGTTGTGGCCAATGCCTGGGATCACCGTTCCGATGCCTATTCATCTATGGGGGCGTTTGCCGGTATTGCCGGTAGCATGGCGGGAAATGTCTTTGATGTTTCGCTGCTTAAGTACCTTGATCCTATGGCTGGTATCATTGTGGTGTTTCTTATCGCCAAAATTGCTGTTTCTGTTATGAAAAAGTCGGTAAATAGGCTTATGGATACTTCCCCGGAAGAAGAGGTAATGGATAATTTTAAGGAAATATTGCTAGAGATAGAGGGAATCGAGGGGGTAACCTGGATCAAGGCACGCTATATGGGCAGAGATGTTATGGTGGATCTTGCCATCGAAGTGGATGCGCTGAAAACAATCGAGCAGGGCCATTACATTGCCTCTGATGCAAAAAAGGCGCTGATGGATAATTATGATAATATTGGGGATGTAATTATCCATATCAATCCGTGCCGGATTATACCATAAGGCCCGGTAGCCTTGTTTTTGCCGGGCTAAAAGGACAATATGTTTATGGGCCCCCCAAAAATATCGTCACGCCGTTTCCCTTTGTCTGCAGTGTTCTTCCCTGCTTTTGTGGTGGCAGTATATTATCTCCTACCTTTATCCCTGTTGGCCTTTTTCCTATGTTTTACGCATTCGGTTAGAAGATATTCAATTTGCCCATTGATCGAACGGAAATCGTCAGCTGCCCAGGCAGCCAGCTCCTGCCACAGAGGGGATGAAATCCGCAGTAAAAGCTGTTTTCTGCCTTTTTCTTTGCTCGTCATCTATCTTTGCACCCTATCACATCCATTTTGTTTTAGTATAATGAACCACTATTGACAACCGGCTGGGCGTCCCGGTTACCGCAGAGCACAACGAGCAAATTGCTGACCATGGCTGCCTTGCGTTCTTCGTCCAGCTCCACGATGCCGTTTTCATTCAATTTGGTCAAAGCCATCTCCACCATACCGACGGCCCCTTCCACGATCATTTGCCTGGCATCAATGATTGCAGAAGCTTGCTGTCTTTGCAGCATAGCGGAGGCTATTTCCGGCGCGTAGGCCAAATGGGTGATCCTCGCCTCCAAAATATCCAGGCCAGCGATCTCCACCTTTGATTGGATTTCATCCCGTAGTTTAGCGGCGATTTCCACACTGCTGCCGCGCAATGTTTTTTCATTATTATCATTGCCCGATGTATCATAGGGATAAAGCCGCACTATATTGCGCAGGGCGGAATCACATTGGATGGAAAGAAACTCCGTATAGTTTTCCACATTAAAAACTGCCTTGGCAGTATTGACAACCTTCCAAATGACGACGATGCCGATGATGATGGGGTTGCCTAGCAGATCGTTGATTTTTTGCTTATCATTGTTCAGGGTCATGACTTTCAAGGAAATTTTCTTACTTGCCGGGAGCAGGTTTTTTGCCATGGTCGTGCCCCGGGAAGGGGCGGCTTGCTCCGCCAATAACGCGCCACTGGTTGTAGATGTGGCCGCAGGGTTGATGGTGGCAACAAAGGGGTTAACAAAGAAAAATCCCTCGCCCTTTAGCGTGCCATAATATTTACCAAAAAGGGTCAGCACGAGTGCTTCGTTGGGTTTAAGCACCTTCAGGCCTATAAATAGAAATGGTCCGATAATGAAAAGATACAGGGAACAAACAATGATTAATGTGATCCCCGGGGTGAGGTTGCCCGTACCCATAAAAATGATACCATAAACAAATCCGAGAAGGGTGGCGATCATCAGGGCAATATTTAGCAGAAGCATGGCCATCCCGCTTTTTGCCTTTGCTGCAATCTCCTCAACATGCTGTTTCCCCGCATTTAAACCAGCCTGTGTTGACATTTAAATTTCCCGCTTTCTTGAAATAGTTTTTGATATCATTTTAATATCAATTATATATTACCTTAATGCGAAAAAAGAATCAAGGACTGGAAGACCACATAAAAAAATAATAACATTTAGTTACGTATAACATTGATAATTATCTTTATTAGGTTTAATGATGGTAATAAAATGGAAATGGGGATAAAATATAGTTGCATTCTAGAACAAGGAGGTGGTGCCCCCATGAAACCCAAAGGTGTACCCAATAGACTGATCAATGAAAAAAGTCCTTACCTTTTGCAACATGCCTATAACCCTGTGAATTGGTTTCCCTGGAACGATGAGGCTTTTAAAGTTGCTAGAAATGAAGGCAAGCCGATCTTCCTATCTATTGGGTACTCTTAAGGTTGTGTTATGGCCACATGTCATTGGTGTCACAACATGGCCCGGGAATCCTTCGAGGATGAAGAAATTGCCGGAATCCTTAATAAGCATTACATATCTATCAAGGTGGATCGGGAAGAACGGCCGGATATCGACAATGCCTACATGAAGGTTTGCCAGGTCATGGCCGGCCACGGTGGATGGCCGCTTACGGTTTTCCTGACCCCGGAAAAAACACCCTTTTTTGTGGGAACGTATTTTCCCAAGGAGCGGAAATTAAATATGCCCGGCTTAAAAGAGCTTCTTTTAAAGATTGCCGAAGCATGGCCGGTGGAAAAGTCCGGCCTGGTGAGGGATGGGGAAAGGATCATGGAAGCCCTCCGGAAGGGCGCGGGTGAAGGCCAAGGCCACCGCCCAGGGGCCGGGTGTGCGCTTGGGGAGGAAATGCTTGGGCAGGCGGCAAAGGAGTTACTTGGGCAATATGATGGAAAAAACGGTGGTTTTGGGGAAGCACCCAAGTTTCCCATCCCCTCTTCAATTGCTTTTCTGCTGCGCTGGTGGGAACGCAGCGGGGATGGGGATGCCCTAGAGGCGGCATTACATACACTCAGGTCTATGGCCATGGGTGGAATCTTTGATCACCTGGGCTATGGTTTTCACCGCTATAGTACGGATGAAAAATGGCTTGTGCCACATTTTGAAAAAATGCTTTATGATCAAGCCCTGTTATCAATGGTTTATCTGGATGCCTATCAGATAACGGGGGAAAACGCCTTTGCAGATATTGTCCACAAGGTATTCACCTATGTTTTAGAGAAGATGCAATCCCCCAAGGGGGGGTTCTACACGGCCGAGAATGCCGAAACTGAAGGTATCGAGGGCAAGTTCTATGTTTGGAAAAAGTCTGAAATCCTGGAAATATTGGGGGCCGAACAAGGGGAACTGATCAGTTCCTATTTTGGCGTGACAGAAAAAGGCAACTTTGGGGATGGAAACAATGTTCTTTACCTGCCCGTAGATGAAGAATCCTTCATCGGGGAAAGAAAGATCAATTCCCGGCAGTGGTCTTATTTTCTGGAGGAATCACGCAAAAGGCTGTTCCAGGGACGGACGGGGAGGGTAAATCCTTCGCTTGATGATAAAATTCTTACCTCCTGGAACGGGTTGATGATTGGCGCCCTGGCCAGGGGAGGGAGGGTTTTGGGTGGGGATGTCTACCTGCAGTCGGCCTCTGGCGCTGCCGATTTTATCCTTACCCATCTAGTAAAGAATGGCCGCCTCCTACACCGTTACCGGGATGGAGAAACCGCCTTTGAGGGTTTTTTAGAGGACTATGCCTTTTTTACGGCCGGCCTGCTGGATCTTTACGAAGCGGTTTTCGAACCACGCTTCCTTGCCGGGGCTATTTCTTTAAACAAACTCATGCTAGAACTATTCCTTGATGATAAGCATGGGGGGCTTTTTTTTAGCAGCAAGGAAAATGCGGGGGAACTTCCCCTGCAGGATAAGGAGGCCTACGATGGCGCCCTGCCTTCGGGCAATTCCCTGGCAGCAATGAATATGCTGCGCATTGCCCATTTTACCGGGGATGGGGAAATGAGGGAGTTGGCACAACAATTAATAAATTATTTTTCTGATTCTATTAGCTGGGCCCCCTCCAGCCATGCTGCCATGCTTTCTGCACTTGATTTTTCCCTGGGGCCGGTGCGGGAAATGGTTCTGGTGGGTAAGGCCCCGGGGGATAGTAATGTATTGGCGTTACTACGAAATATACAGAAACGTTTTCTGCCGCGCAAAGTGTTCCTGTTCTATAATCCCGGGCAAGAAACCGGAAGGGAGCTGGCAAAGATTTCCCCACTAATTAAGGATAAAGGGCTCGTCGATGGTAAGCCGGCTGTTTATATATGCGAAAATTTTAGCTGCCAGGCGCCTCTGACCAGTCCAGAGGATTTGGAAAAATATTTACAGTAGATCCACCTCAGTAATTTGGGGAACAGGGGGGGGCTAGGCTATGCCTTCAGGGGAAACCGTTAAGGGTGTCGGAACAGATTTAATCCGCATTAAGCGGGTAGCTGATGCCTGCCGGCGGAGGCCGGTTCGTTTCCTTAGGAGAATATTTACTGACAAAGAAATAGAATTGCTTCTTAGGAAGAAAAGGCCTTTTCCTTCCATGGCTGCCAGGTTTGCCGCCAAGGAGGCAGTGGCCAAGGCCCTTGGGTGCGGAATAGGTTTAATTAGTTGGAGGGAAATAGAAATTTATTTTGATCCTTTGGGGAGCCCGAGGGTTTTATTGCGTGGAAAAGCCGCGCTATGGGCTGAAAAAAGGGAAATAAGAGGGGTTAAAATTGCCATGAGTCATGACGGTTTATATGCCACCGCGTCCGCAGTAGCCTTCTAAAACCGGAGGCATTGCAGCGCATAAAAAAATTTTTTGAAAGGTGCTTTTAGACCGTTGACGACTGAAAAAAGATGTGCTAATCTAAAACTAAATAGCTGACCCTAAAAGTCAGGATTAATTTTTTGTTTTCTTTTTTCCTAAATACCCTACCAAATTAGTCAGGTATTAGCCAAAGGGGTGATGAAATGCGTCTTTCTGCCAAGGGTGAATATGGGGTCAGGGCCATGATCCACCTGGCCTTGCATTATGGTGATGGAGACCCTGTTCCTTTAAGCAGAATTGCCATGGAGGAAAACATCTCCCGCCAATATCTTGAACAGATTTTTCTATTGCTGAGGCGGAGTGGCCTTATTTACAGTGTAAGGGGTGTCAAAGGGGGTTATGTTCTTTCCTCGCCCCCCGGGGAAATTTTCGTTGGGGATATTGTTCGCGTTCTTGAAGGCCCAATTACACCGGTTGACTGCCTTGCTGAAAATGGGGCAAGGGCAGAGGTCCCTTCCTGTGGCAAAGGTGAGGATTGCATGGCTAGGAAGGTTTGGGAAAGGTTGCGGGATCAGATAAACCAACTGCTCGGGAGCATATCCCTGCAAGATATGATGGAATGCAAGCAAGCAGTTAAATGAATTTGTTGAAGCGGGAGGAGGCTGTTTTTCAGTGAAAAGAATTTATATGGATCACGGTGCCACAACTCCAATGAGAGAAGAAGTGCTGGAAGCAATGCTTCCCTTTTTGGGGGAAAAATATGGGAATCCATCTAGCCTGCATTTCTTTGGCCGGGAATCGCTCAAAGCCCTTGATGTTGCCAGGGAAAAAACTGCTTCTTGCCTGGGCTGTGCCCCGGAAGAGATTCTTTTCACCTCCGGTGGGACAGAGGCCAATAACCTTGCCATTATCGGGGTTGCTAAGGGTTCCCCGCCCGGGAAAAACCATATTATAACCAGTGCTGTCGAACACCATGCCGTGCTTGATACCGTCAAATTTTTGGGAAAAAGCGGCTACGATATTACTATCCTGCCTGTGGATGAATATGGCATGGTATCGCCGCAGCAGGTGGAAGATGCCATTACAGAACAGACCATTCTCGTGAGTATTATGACTGCGAATAATGAGGTTGGAACCATCATGCCTTTTGAGGAAATTGGCGGGGTTTGCCGGGAAAAGGGGGTCTACTTTCATACCGACGCCGTCCAGGCAATCGGGCATATCCATTTTAATCTGCAGAGCCAACCCATTGACTTTCTTTCCCTTTCCGCCCATAAATTTTATGGTCCCAAGGGTGTTGGTGTTCTATACCAGCGCAGGAAAACCAAACTGGAGCAGATTTGTTATGGTGGTGGGCAGGAAAGAAAACTGCGGCCGGGGACGGAAAACATGCCCGGTATTGTGGGTCTTGGCAAGGCAATAGAACTTGCTGTTGCCAATATGCCGGCAAATAGGGAAAAGCTTCTCCGCCTGCGGGATCAGCTCATCCCGGGGTTGCTGCGGATAGGGGATGTACGCCTCAATGGTCACCCGGAAAAACGTCTGCCGGGCAACATTAATGTTAGCGTTCTTTTTGTTGAAGGGGAGTCTTTGCTGTTGCATCTCGATCTAAAAGGTATCGCCCTTTCCAGCGGGTCGGCCTGCACAGCGGGCTCGCTCGATCCTTCCCATGTTCTTCTGGCCATGGGACTCGATCATCAGACTGCCCAGGGCTCCCTTCGTTTTACCTTGGGTAGGGATAACACACCCGAGGATATCGATTATACGCTGGAGGCCGTTCGGGAAACGGCCCACAATTTAAGGGCCATGTCTCCAATCTACAGAAAATAGTTGCCGGGAAAAAGGCAGCAGCGAAGTGCCACCCGAGGAGGGGATAATATGTACAACGAAAAAGTAATGGAACATTTCCAAAATCCACGAAATGTGGGGGAAATGGTTGACCCCGGAGGTGTAGGTGAGGTAGGAAATATGCGTTGCGGTGATATTATGAAAATTTTTATCAAGGTAGAGGACAATATTATTCAGGATATTAAATTTCTTACCTTTGGTTGTGGAGCGGCTATTGCCAGCAGCAGTGCCCTGACTGAAATGGTTAAGGGGAAAACCTTGGATGAGGCCTTGCTGATTACCAACAAGGATGTGGCTGAGGAATTGGGCGGGCTTCCGGCTCCAAAATTGCATTGTTCCAACCTTGCAGCCGATGCGTTACACAAAGCCATTGAGGATTTTAGGGCCAAACAATGATACGGCAATATTATGTTTCTTACCTTTAGTATAAACCCCCCCTTATAATCATACCTATATTAGAACGGATAAGGGGGGGAAGTTTTGTCCTTAAAGTATAGCTACCGGGGCAGGAGAGGCTACCTTGCCGGGCGTTATTATAGAGGCGTAAACAGGAGCGGCGGCAGGGGGGGTGGGAGCAAGGGGAAAAAGCTTTTTTACCTTCTCTTGTTGGCCTTGTTTATTCTTGCAGCTCTTTTTTCTCCTGTCCTGAAAGATACCTTCTCCACCCGGGGCAAGGAATCAGTGGAAAATATTCCCCTTTTGCTGCTAGCCTATTCTATTCCGGGCATGGGACTAAAGGCGGATATCCATGAACTACGGGAGGATGGCCTATCCGGAAACAAGGCGGATGAAAAAATGCCTGCAGGTTTTTCGGCGATGATCGGATCCCATGAAGGTGATGATACAGTTGGTGCATCCTTCGTTCCAATCCAGGAAATCGCTTTTGGGGAGATAGGAGATCTATTTGCTCCGGGGCTGCCGGAAAGCATGCCCGGGGGAATTGAGGCCATTTCTACCGGGATAAAGCCGCCCCGGGTCTTGATCTACCATACACATACCAGTGAATCGTTTCTGCCTTCTTCTGGTGAGGCCTTCAGCGATGACATGGACAAGACGGTTGCTGTCCTGGGGAAATACCTCGCGGAAATTTTGGAAGGGGAATATGGTTTCACCGTTCTTCATCACTGTGAGATTTTTGATGTGCCGCGCCGCTGTGCCTATGAAAAGGCACGCCCTTCTGTGGAAAGTGTTCTAGCTGAACATCCGGAAATAAAAGTTGTTCTTGACCTGCACCGTGATGGGGTTTCACGCAGCATTACTACTGCCACTATTGATGGAAAAGACACCGGAAGGATTTTATTCGTACTCGGTTCCGGCCATCCTGGATGGAATAACAACCTACGTTTCGCCCTTTTTCTCCAGGATGCCCTTGAAGAAGTCTGCCCCGGGCTTTCTAGGGGGATACGAAAGCAGCCTTTTACCTACAATCAGCACTTGCACCAGCGTAGCCTGATCGTGGAGGTAGGAGGGCATGAGAATTCTGTGCTCGAAGTCCAAAGAGCCATTCCCTTTTTGGCGAAGGCCTTGGCAACTGTCATGTAGTAGAATACAATAGTGATAATGCCCACGTCGGATATCTTTTAGCCGCATAAAAACAATTGTATAAAATGGAACTTTCCAGTCAAAGGTAACGGCAAGGAGGCTGTGTGCGTTTGAACTGGAAAACATTGTTTGTTTTTATGTGCGGATTTGTATTGTTGCTCTTATTCCTTTATTGGGGACTAACAATCGCGGAAAAAGGGATTTGTGAACTGCAGGCAATCCAAGATGCCCCCCTGCAGGCATTTAGCTGTACTTGCCGGGAAAATGGGATGCAAATTATTTTTGCTGGACGTGTTTATTTTTTTGATTGCCTGTTTCTCAGGGATTTCTTTTCTTTTTTCCTTCCAGGGAGAAACTAGCCATGAAAAAAAATTATTTGAACCCAGACAAGGATTTTTCTTTTTCCCAAAGATTATCCAGTTATTTTGAGATCTTTTTCGGGAGAGATTTCGATCGAGGTGGGAATACGGCTACCCCACTAACGGAAAACTTGTTGGAAAAGCGGGAAAAAGTTCTTAATCTCCTTTCGATTGCCGAGATACAGAAGGCAGCAGGAAAATATGATGATCTCAGAAAGACCTGCCAATCGATTTTTTTACTTACAAGTGAATGTTATCCCCAAAAGGTAGATCCCAGGTATAGGGATGTTTTTTTATACGGTTTAGCTTTTTCCCTTTTTTGTCATGTAGG
>DUNV01000087.1 GCA_012839215.1 Bacillota bacterium | reverse complement strand
TATTTAGCTTTAAATATATTTTATGGTTATGGTAATAAAGTATTTATTGTAATTCCGGAAAGCATATTGTCCTAAATGATTATTCGGAGAAGTTTATAGAAACAATCCATGCTTATAGTTGGGCGCCCGATTCCAATAGATTAGCCTTTGCTTTTGGAAACACATCCCAAAGTGAGATGGCAATCTATAACCTGGGGCATAATTTTTTATTACCTATTCCTTTAAATAATAATTATATCACTACTGCATATATTTATTGGCATAGCGACGGGAAAGGAATTGACTTTATCAGCGAGTATCCCTCGGATACATATAAACTGTATTTCAAAGGGAGCTATCTAAATAACGGGATAATGCATGGAAAAAACCAACGTTGCTATGATGGGAGTATTAATGGTTTGAAATAACTGTTGAAGAAAAACAGTGTTTAAAGTCTATTGAATATTGTTCTCATATTCCGGCTTATTGGTTATGGATAAGGACAATTTGCGACAGATTAAAATATTACAATCCTAAGCTTTGAATTTTGACCCGGCTACCGGCAGGATCCTTCAGGGTGCCATCCCGACAGCGATAGCCCCATTTAGGCTTTTGATACTGCTGAAAAGACGTTTCTCCGTTTAAAAGACATTATTATGCAAGATTGCGGGATGCCTTCAAAGTAGGAATTATCCAATTATTGATTATTTTCCTTTAGCTTTAGCAGTTTGTTTTGATCAAGGCCGGTGATATCCATAATAGTTTCCAGGTCGAGACCTTTCCTTAGGGCTGCCAAGGCAGTCTTTTCGATGCCCTTTTCAATACCCTTTTCAATACCCTTCTGTTCAACGGCCGGATCGTACAATGTTTTTGCCATTTTGAATACCTCCTCAGTTAATGATTCAACCTTGGTGTACTTATCGTTTATGTAGGCAAAGATGCTTTCAATGGCTAGAAGTATTTTATGCAGATCGTCCCCATCTATTTCATGGCGATCATAAAGAGATTTGCTTTCCCATGCCACTATTTCCGCTATTTGTTTCGCTTCCATAATAGTTTCCATAAATTCATGCCTGTTTTCCTCACCATATTTCCTTTTAATGTGTTCCATTTTATAACGCAACTTAAAAACCTGCAGCGGCAGCAGTGGGTATAGTTTTTGTTTTAACAGGTCTTTGTGGTTATACTTCCAATATTTCATTACCGGTACTAGATAGGTGACTTCTTCCCCGTGAGGAAAAATCATTCTTAACTTCAGTTCATTTTTAATATTCCTGTTTTGCTCAATGAAAATTACTAATTGCTTAGGGATGATCAGGACAGTTTCATCATTGTGATTGTATCTGGCCAGTTCCCTGGCCTTCTGAAAACCGTACTCGAACATGCGGATGACCATGGTAGCATCGTTTAGCGTTTGAAATTCAATGTGGTAATGATAGGGTTTTTCTGTAGCGGAAACAGTCAGAAATAGATCGCCGCGCAATATGCTTAAATCCTCGGCTACAAATTCATTGTTGCTAATGCTGATTTCCGTATTTTCTATGTCATAGCCTTCGTTAAACAGGCTGTTTAACATCAGGATAAGAACCCTATGGGATACCTGAAAGAGCAACTTCAATATTTCGTCCATCTTTACCTGTTGTTGATTTGTTTCGTTTTCCGCCACCGGCCTACCTTCCCATGCTCAAAAATACAGCCACAAAGTTTCTACCAAGATTATATCATATGTGAGCTTTAATAACAGTTAACGCATGGAGAAATCTGCTGGCTCGGTCGGAAACGCCATAGTGCCAAGGACGAAAGGAACCATAATATGGTTCCTTTCGTCTTCTATAGTGAGGTGGTTCAAATGTTTGGATCCATGTCCTAAAAGAACGCTATTGTTGTATTATTAACAATAACGTTCTTCGTACCCTTTGCCGAGGCGCGCCTCATGGCTGGCAGCCCGAAAACTATCGTTGCGAACTCCACGCCTATTTCAACCGGAAGAGTAGAAGAAAGTATGGAAACGGAGGAAGAAAGGACGTTTGCTGTTAAGGTTGATCATGTGCTCAAAGGAAGTTTATTACGAACCATGGGAGGAAATAGATTATGAAAAAAAGTATCCTGGCAGCTACACTATTATTTGCCCTGCTGCTCCCTGCCTGTGCGGCGCCGATCTCAAGCAGCACCCTGGATTTAATGGATAATATGCAAAAAAACGACTTAGCACCCATAGAAATTTCAGATCCAAACGAACAGCAGGGGAACAGAAAAGAGGAAATTACAGATTTTTCACTAAAACTTTTGTGTGAGGGTTTTGCAGGCAAAAACATTTTAATCTCCCCACTTTCCATAGTTTCCGCTTTGGGAATGGTGGCTAGCGGAGCAGATGGCAGAACACTTTCAGAAATGGAGCAGGTCTTAAATTCGGACGCAAAAGGGCTAAATGATTACCTGAAAGCCTACAAGTCATATTTGCCCAGCGGTGAAAAATACAAGGTGCATCTGGCCAACTCAATCTGGTTCAAAGATGATGAAAACTTGACAGTTAACCGGGATTTCCTGCAAATCAATAAAGATTATTACGATGCCGATATCTATAAGACGCCCTTTAATGAAAGTACAAAAAACGCCATCAACAGTTGGGTAAAAGATAAAACCAGCGGCATGATCGAAAAACTTTTAGAGCAGGCCCCGCCCGAAGATGTGGTGATGTATCTCATCAATGCCTTATCTTTTGACGCCGAGTGGGAAAACATTTATAAGGACACACAAATCCGCGATGGTGAATAAGATCATAAATATGCCTTTGTGGCCTTGCTGCCCAAAGAAAATGCCTCCATGTCGGATTTATTAAGCTTTATGAATGCAAAAGGTGTAATGGATTTAATAAAAAACAAGAAGGACGAGGAGGTCTATGCAAAAGTCCCCAAATTTTCCGTGGAGTACGGCGCGCTGCTGAATGAATCCCTGCAGGGACTAGGCATATTAGATGCCTTCAGCGTGGAAAGGGCTGATTTTACAAAATTGGGCAGATCAACGAAGGGAAACATCTTTATCAGCCGTGTGATCCACAAAACCAAAATTGATGTGGATGAAAAAGGGACAAAAGCAGGTGCCGTAACCGCGGTTGAAATGGATGCCACATCGGCAATGCTGGAGGAACCGAAGATGGTTATTTTAGATCGTCCCTTTTTCTATATGCTGATCGATACTGAACAAAACCTGCCCCTTTTCATGGGCAGCTTAATGAGTATGAATTAAAGAGGAATCCAGTATGCAATCCTAGCAAGCGCTATTACATCCTCTGTTTTCGCATTATATTCAGAATTTGACTTGCTTTTATGCCGGATACTGTTGATTATGCACAAGAAAAAATATAGCCCAAAGTATCAGCTTATCTGCGATAGAATAAAAAATAGAGCGGTTAAGGGCTGCGGCCACGCCGCCCTTATTTTTAAAAACCCCTTTATCCTCCAAGACACTAAACAAACAGTTAACAATAACAGCAGACCCCATATGTATAGCCTTTTCATTGGCATTTCCTCTGTTTTTTTCCAGCTTATGTCCGGCTGCGCCAGCCATGACAAAAACGATAATCGAAAGCGCAAAAGTGACGGCTTTGTTCATTTTTTTACCCCTATTGTATTCCCCCGTTTTTTCGTTCCATCATTGTTTCTGTAAGATTATATTACCAACAGCGGGTATCTTTGGATATAAAAAGGATACATCTGTATGTTAATCTATATCGGGAGCGGGAGGAGGTGTAAAAATGGTTTTTAAACTCCTTTTGATCGAGGATGATGCGGAAATAAGGGAAATTATCATCGATTATTTTATGGAAAAAAGCAATGGGGTTCTGGCAATGGATTTTGCCGGGACGGGGATCGAGGGACTGGAAAAATACTACGAGATGAAATATGACCTGCTGCTTCTCGATGTTATGCTTCCGGGGGTGGATGGATTTGCCATATGCAGGGAATTGAGGAAAACCAGCGATATCCCCATCATTTTTATCATCGCCAAGCATCAGGAGAATGACAGGTTGTATGGATACAATATCGGCTGTGATGATTATGTAACCAAGCCCTTTTTGCTGGCGGAGCTTTATGCCAAGGTTATGGCTTTGTTAAAACGTGCCAAGGGCCTGGTCAAAAATGAATTTATGGTGGCCGGGGATATAAAGCTGGATCCCTACCGTTGTACAGTTTATGTTCGTGATGCCGAAGTTGATCT